>CANREK010000047.1 GCA_947629605.1 uncultured Clostridia bacterium
TGCCCCCTCCATGGGAGGGGGGTAGGGGGGTGGGCAACGCTTTACCGCCCCGCGTCATTCTGAGCCGTCAAGTCGTAAAGAGTACGAAAGCGATTCCGAAGAATCTCGCGGGGCAAAAAAGTACTGTTGTGCGGCGAGATGCTTCGGACTTATTCTCGTAGACTTTGTTCCTGCTCCTCAGCTCAGCATGACGCCGCACGCCGCCTCGCCGCCCTCGTTTCTTGCCCTCTCCATTAGAGGGGGTAGGGGGTGGGCCCAAAACCAACACATAAGTTGCAAATTTTCAAAAAAATGCCGCGCAATCACAGGCAAAAAGTCAAAAATTTTCATTCCGCATTTTTCCGTGCAAACCATTGTATTGTAAAAAAAAACATGGTACAATGCAGAGTACAAGAATCAATCATAAAATGTACTAATAAGACATCGGAGAATTTCCCATGACAAAACGCAGATTTCTCACCGTATTTCTCATCCTTGCGCTGGCGTTGAGCCTCGCGTTCGGCCTGCTCTTTCTCGGCGTACAGCTCTTTGTCCATGCGGACCTTACGGAGAACAACGACATCTCCCTGCGCCCGCTCGACGACAAGAGCGCGGAGCTCAACAACGGCTATTTGGACCGCTACGGGATCCCGACTTCCCAATTCACCTATACGAACAACGGCGACGCCGAGAGCGGTGCGCCGCTTTCCTACGCCTTTGACAGGAATTTCAACTCCGTGTGGCGCTCCCTGACGCAGACCAAGGCGGACGACCCGACCACGATCAACACCGTCACGGTGACGTTCGAAACGCCCTATCAGATCGACAGGATCGTCTATCAAGCCGACAGCAGTTGGTACGATAGGGGCTATTTCAACACGCTTACGCTCTCCTATGTCAATGAAAACAACGTTGAAACCAAGTGCGCCCCGCTGGACAGCGAACAGACGAATTCCATCGTGCTCGTCACCTTAAAGCACCCCGCCGTCATCAAGAGCATCACGCTCGAATGGACCAAAGTGCCCACCAACCACCGCACGGTCGCGGCGGCGAGCGAGATCATCTTCCTGCAACCGCAGAGCAGCGATGTCGAGAACGTGCAGAACATGTTCACCGACTATGCCCAGCTCCAACTCAACAGCAACATTCACAGCAAGGCCGATGTGGAGGCTCTGCGCGAAAAAGTCAAGGGCTATGCTTCCTATGATGAGGAACTTTCCTACCTTCTCACCCGCGCGGAGCAGGTCCTCGAAAAGACGGTGTTCTATGAGGCCCGCCGCGAGATGGGCACCTCTTCCGATTCCCCCAACGTCATCACACAGCACGGCGACGTCGCGGGATATGCGAGAAGTCAACTGAAATTCGCATGGTTCGGCACCAACCGTCAGGCGACGGGCGTGAGCGTTGCCCCCGGCGACGACCTCATCGTCTATGTCACGGGCAAGGAGAGCGACCCCCTTCCCTATATCTCCTATTCCCAGCATTGGGGCAGTTGGAGAGCGTGGAAGAGCGGGGACTATAAGCTCCACCTCGGCAAAAACGTCATCAAGGTGCAGAACTATCTGCAAAGCGGGTACACCACCAACACGGGCGACGCTCTCGCCCCCGGCGGGCCCGTCTATATCGTCAATCCCTACACGGAAAAGGAGCAGTCGTCGGAAGTCAAAGTCTACATCGAGGGCGGCGATCTCTTCCCGCTCTTCCGCGAAAACGGCGACGTCAAGGCGTACGAACGCATTTTGAAGGACTACGCCGAAGAGGTCGCAAAGGACAGGGAACGGGGGGACTACAAGGTCGTCGACGTCACGGAGATCGTCAGCGACCGCGTCATCCTCACGGTGCGGGCGAGCCTCGCCGATACGCTCTACAACGAAAACGGCTACGACCCGCAGACGGCGACCGAGACTTGGGACACCTACGTCGACGGTATCTTGCAGTTCGACGGCGTTGTCCTCACGAACGACAAACAGAAACTCGACGAGATCGGGGCAAAGTACGACGAGCGGAACAGTTGGCTCAACGTCAACATCCGCCTCATGCAGCCCTTCGGCGCGGCCTATGCCCATATCGAACACGTCGGCATCCAAGTCAGTTGGGAGGCGACGGCGATCACGGCGACGAGCACCAAGGCCTTCGGCTGGGGGTATACCCACGAAATTGGGCACATGCTCGACATCGGTGAGAGAACGGTCTCCGAATGCAGTAACAACATGGTCTCCAAGTACCATGAAACGGTCATCGAGCGCACCGCTCAGCGCGGCGATTTCCAAAAGACGACGGACGCCCTTGCGCCCGACGACCACATCGATTCCTATTGGAACACCAACCGCGGCAACTTCATCTTTTGGTGGCTCATCGAGAGCTATTATCCCGGCTTCTGGGCGAAGCTCGAAAATCGCTACCGCTACGAGGACGTCTTTGCGGGATTCGGCGAAGAGGAGAGAAAGTCGCTCGGTTCCATGAATGCGACGGAGAAGCAGGTCTATCTCTCTTCCCTCGTCGTGGGTGAGGACCTTTCGCACTACTTCGAGCGCTGGGGCTACAACCTCTCCACCAACGACTACGTCTTCGAGGCCGAGGGGGCGAACACTTCCGAGGCATTCAAGGCCGTGATGGCAAAGGCCAAGAAGGACGGCCGTATCAAGGACGGCAAAGAGCTCAAATTCTGGTATCTCGACGCCGCCGAATGGTGGGCCCGTTATCCCGAACTCCAAAAGACCGAGCTCTACCACGGCACGGAGACGCCCACGCTCAGATCGGTGACGAGGAGCAGCGACGGCTACAATCTCATCATGGACATTGACGGGGCGGAGAACGACGCGCATCTCGGCTTTGAGATCTTGGAGGGTTCCTCGGGGACTTGGAAAGTCATCGGCTTCACCTACGACAAGATGTTCCTCGACGCCAAAGATTACGGCAAGACGCTTCCCAAGTACAAAGTCATCGCCTATGACCGCGCCCTGCAAACTTCGAGGGAGAGCACCGAAAAGAGCCCCGCGGCGAGCTCCGACGCCGTCTGCAAGACGACGAGCGCGACCTATGCTTCCATCTACGAGGCCGTTGCGGCGGCGAAGGACCACGAGACCATCACCCTCCTCAAAGACACCTCTGAGACGGGCATCGTCATCGACAAGGACATCACGATCGAATCGGAGGGCGCCCATACGATCACCAAGGGAGGGCCAAAGCCCATCTTCACCGTGCTTTCCGCCGAAGAGGGGAGCGGCGCTCTCACGTTGAGGGGAAAGAACGGCACCCTGACGCTCGACGGCGGCAATATCGCAACGAGCGAATCTCTCGTCGTCGTGCAAGGCGGGGGGCTTGTCGTCGAAAATTGTACCTTCACCCACAACATCTATAAACCGGGGACGGGCAACGGCGGTGCGCTCCGCATCGGCGGCGGCACGGCTTCTGTCAAAAACAGCACCTTTACGGAAAACTATGCACGGCTCGGCGGGGGCGTCTACACGGCGGGCACGGGGGAAGGGGCTGTCTCCTTTGAAAGTTGCACTTTCTCCAAAAACACCGCCGCGGAGGGCGGCGGATATTACAACCGCGGTACGGTCGCCTTTACGGATTGCACCTTCCGCGAGAACACCGCCGAGACGCTGGGCGGCGGCATTGCCAATGTGATGGGCGGCGTCATCGTCTTGACGAAGTGTTCCTTCCTCGACAACGAAGCGCCCCGCGGCGGTGCGCTCTATGCGGACGGCATGGCGACGATCTTCGGAGGCACCATGTCCGGGAACACGGCCTCGGAAGAGGGCGCCGCGATCTGCTATGAGCGCTCCACCAACTCCGCCCGCCCGCTCTATGTCAAGTCCTATGAAGCAGACGGCTCGCTCCTTTCGGTCGAGAAAAACGTCTGCGAAGGCGGGGCGGCGGTCTACCTCGACGGCGACACCGAGGCCTTTTCTGCAAACGTTTCCAACAATCAAACGCTGTACTCCATCGTGCTCGGCGGCGTCGTCAAACTGTCGGGCGGGAGCATCGGCGGCACCGTGTTGAAGCGGTCGACTGCGACCGTCTCCGTAGAGGGTCATCTTCCCACGGCGGCGGGGGAAAAGATCGTTGTCCTCACCGACTCCATAGAGACCGGCGTGCTCCTCTTCACGGCCAATTTCGACCTTGCGATCGAGAACGCAACGCTCTTTGAAACGGAGCGCGGCAACGCCGTCGTCAAAAACAACAAGGAAATTTGGCTCGACATGGATTCCTACACCGTCGTGTTCGTCATCGGCGACAGCGAGGAGGAATTCCACTACCTGCCCGGGCACAAACTGACGCTCGGGGCGTCTGCGGGCGACTTCAACCAACAGACGTATGTCTCCGCATGGACGGACGGGCAAAACCATGTGCATCAAGTGGGGGAGGAGATCGAAGTCAACGACAATCTCCGCTTCGTCGCGACGGTCTCCCAAAAACTCAAAGTGGACTTTTCGATCGCCCCCGAAGTCGAGGTTCAAAGCATCACCTACTATGTGATGCCCGCCGAGACCTTCACCCTGCCCCGCATCGACCCCGAGAAGTACGTCTTTGGCGGTTGGGAACAGGGCGGCGCCCTGCACGAGGCCTATGAAACGGCCTCCGTCACCCAAAACACCGTCTACACGGCGCGGACGACCAAAAAACTCGTCGTAAAGTACGCTGTCCGCAAGAACGAAAGAGACAGCATCTACGACACGCGCTACTATGCCTACGGCTCCAAGCTCAGCTTTGTCAGCTGCCACGACAGGGAGCTCATTCCCGAAGGCGGGTACGTTAACGGCTTCTTCACGGAGGGCAGCGACGGTTCGCTCTCTTCAAATCTCATCGACTTCGACACCTATACCGTGCAGACCGACCTCACGCTCGTCGCCGACGTCGTGGAGATCCCCGTCTATATCTCCTATTCTTTCACATCGGAAGGGGGGACGGATATGATGGATGAATATGCCTTCACGGTATATGCGCCCGTCGGCTCGACCTATACGATCACCCCGCGCGACATTCCCACGGGCTACCATCTCGTCTCGCAGATCATCGTAAAAAACGGTGAGCCCTATACCCCGATCGGGGACAGCGGCCTCGACATCGACCTCACGGATGCCTTCTATGTCATCATCAATGCCGAGATCGAAAGGGACACGCACGTCGTCACCTATCAGATCAACGGCACTACCGTCAAGACGGAGATCAAAAAATACGGCGACACCATCCTTCTCGACGACCCCACGGACACCCTCTTGCGGGAAGCGCTCGGCGAGGATGTGGAATACTCCTTCAACAGCTTCCAAGTCGTGACGGAGGATCCCATCCAAAGCATCGAGGACGTTTCGAGAACGCACGAGATGAACATGATGTCGGGATCCGAGCTCATCATCAAAGAGAATGTGACCATCAACATGCTCGTCTATATCAAGGGGGAGGAAAAGGCTCCCGAGGCGCCCGAGGACGGAGGGGACGACCTCGCCCTGCAAAGGTTGGAAAAAAAGACGCTCGCCGGGCAGTTGGCGCAAGCGCTCATCGATAAAGTCAACGCTTCCGACACCGACCTCACGAACGGAGAGCGTTCCGAGATCATCACGGAGATCAACCGTGCCCTTTCCGAAGTGCAAACCCAAATCGATGGCATGACTTCGGCTTCGGAGATGGACGATCTCATCGAGCAGTTCCGCACCGCCCTCGGGGAATTGGAAGGGGCCGTCTCGCTGTATTCCCAAAAGAATGCCGCAAAGCGGGAACTCGCCGCCACCGAGGCGTATGCCCAAAAGGCGTTTGAGACCGTTTCGGAGGCAGAGGGCTATCTTGCTCAGATCCACGACATCGTGACGGCGGCCGAGGGGAAGATCGACGAGGCGAAAACTTCCGAAGCGATCGGCACCGCCGTGGAGGAGGCCAAGGCCGCGATCGCGGAGATCGTTCGGGAGTACGGCGACCATCTCACCTATCTCCGCGAGAGCGAAAAGGCGGCGGCGGAACTCACCGCCCGCACGGCAAAGAACAACGTGAGCGCCCTCGAAAGCCTCACCGAGGCACAAAAGAATGCCTATCTCGCCGAGATCGATGCTTCCCTTTCCGCCGCACAGACGGCCATCGGGGAAGCGGGGGACCAAGACGATATCACGGCGGCACGGGGCGTTCTGAATGCCGCCCTCACGGATACGGTCGGGCGGGCGACCGCCGACAACGGCGCAAAGGCGGATGCGCTTGCCGAACTTCGGGCGGCGGCCGATGCTCTCAAAGAGACGCTCGCGGGAGAAAAGACCGCATCCTGCGGCGACGTGGATGCCGACAAGCTCCTTCGCAACTTCACCGAGGTCAAAGACAAGATCTCGGCCTTTGAAGCGGGGCAGAGGGCAACGATCGACGAGGCACTTGCAGATGCGCTCGACGAGGCGCTTGCCGCGGAGGGCAGCGGAGAGACGCTCAAAACGGCCTTAAAGGGCGTTACGGCCAAGTTCAGAGGGGTCATCGATCCCCTCCAAGGTACCGTCTCCGCCGAGGCGGCCACACTCATTACAGACGCACGGCAGCTCGCGAGAGACGAGGCCGTCAAAAACGATGCGGAGCCGAGCGTTGAGAGACTGCGGGAAGAGCTCAACGGCGCCGCTCTCTCCGACGAGGAGAAAGACGCTTGCCATGCGGAACTCGACGCCGCCCTCGGGAAGGCGAGAGGCAGGATCTCGGCCGCTTCAACGAGGGAGGAGATCAACGCCGCCCTCGATGAGCTCAACACCACGATCGGGAGCATCCGCGGGCGGGTGTTCGGACAGGGGACCGATCCCGAACCCGATCCCGGCACGCAAGAGCCCGACACGGGGGATACCGACCCCGACACGGAAGGCGGCGATGAAAAGGGCGACGGGCCCGATTTGGGGCTCATTCTCGGGATCGTCATTCCCGTTGCGATCGTCGCCGTTGCCGCCGCCGTCGTCACCGTTCTCCTCCTCAAAAAGCGTTCGGCAAAGAAATGAGCGGTTGGAGCGTGTGCAGCGACAAAAAGCGCACGGCGTGCGCCGTGCGCTCATGCTGCCCCGCCCGCACGTTCTTTATGGTGTCGAAGGGCGGCACGAGGAGCGTAGCGACGAAGTAACGTATGCGAAGCATCCCAGCAAACCTACGGAAGCAAAATGTTTCTGTGCACACCCCTCCCGTCACTGCGTGACACCCACCCCTCGAGGGGTGGGCAAGAGGGACCCTTGGCGCCCCCTTGAGGGGGAGCTGTCACGCGCCCTTGCGTGACTGAGGGGGTGTCACTCCGCCCGTTTGCCGGGATTCTTCGGGGGCGGTGCCCCCTCAGAATGAGCGGCGGGGCTCACCCTTCCTCTATGGCGATGGATTCCATAAACATCGCGGCGAGCTTGTCGATGGGTTCCGCGCAGTCGTTGTCGAGCCACGCCATCGACACATTAAAGATCATCCCCGCAAACAGATAGGGCATGTAAGCATTCTTGTCGGGATAGTTTTCTTTGAAATTTTCGGCTAACCTCCGATTGAGAAAGTCGAGATAGAGATATTCGAGATGTGCCCGCCGCAGAAGCCGAAAACAGCCCTTGTTTTTCAGAAACTTTTCAAACACATCCCGTGCGATCTTGGCATAGTCGGCCTTGCACCGCGGATAGTAGCGCTGTTCAAACAGAAACTCCCGCGTATTGCGCGAGAAGTAATATTCGATGACCGCTTCCTTGCTCTTGAAATAGCGATAGAAGGTGGCCCTGCCCACGCCCGCCTTTTCGGCGATATCCGTGACGTTGATCTTATTGTACTCGTGCTCGCTCATGAGCCGAAACAGCGCCTCGACGATATAGTGTCTCGTGTACTCTTCGGGCGTATATTCCATGATACAAAACCCTCCCATGTGTCTTATTTTGACGGACACTTCGGCCTCGTTTGTCTAATTGCCCCTTTGAGGACTTGATTTTCGGGTCCGTTTTCCTGTATGATACACCTGTCTTGCGGAAAAGTCAACCGAAACGCGCGTCGGCGCCTTTCCGCGGGAGAAAATCAATGAAAGGAGTAAAAGTATCATGCAAGAAAAAGACTTTGTGACCTATGAGTACAAGTCAGTGTCCTTCAAGGCGAAGGACCAGACCAAGGCAATGGACCTCTATGAGGCCTTCGGATGGGAAGTGACTGCCACCTCCGCCGAGGTGACGGGCGGCGTGACGCTCTCCCTCAGGCGCGACAGAAAGCAAAAGCACAAGCAGGAGCTCAATAAGCTCGAACGGCAGGCCGAGGAGACCTTTTCGGCCATCAACGACCTGCAACGCTCCAAGACGCGCGGCGCAAGCATCTTTGCCTATGTGTTCGGCATCGTCGCGGCGCTCATCTTCGGCGGCGGAATGTGCCTGACGATGCTCATCGAAAACAGCATCCCCGCTCTCGTCGGCGGCATCGTGCTCGGCCTCGTCGGCCTTGCGCTCTGCGGCGTGAACTACGTCATCTATTCCAAGATGGCAGCCAAAAAAACGAGGGATGTCCTGCCCGCCATCGACCAGACGGAAGAGAAACTCGCAAACATCCTCGAACAGGGCAACGCATTGTTGAACACAGAGTTTATCTGAGAAATTTCCGCATAAAATCAAACAGAACAAAAAAGGGGAAGTCCGTGCATGCAACATTGGATCCGCAAATACAGGGAACTGACATTCGAACAAAAGACGATCCTCAAAACCGTCATCGGGACCTGTTTTTCTGCGCTCCTCGCCGCCGGGAAACTCATCATCGGCATCTTTACGGACTATAATTTGGTGACGGTCGCCGTCTACACGTTCGGACTTCTCCTCGCAAAGACGGAGTGTGTCTTGGGCGCAAAGAGCGATAAAATGCCGCTCGAAAAGAG
>CANREK010000048.1 GCA_947629605.1 uncultured Clostridia bacterium
CCCTCGTGAAATATCCTCATCCGATGCCCAACCTTCCCGTCGGCGGGCTCATGTGGAAATATCAACCCAACTTTAAGGACGGCGTCGCCGCGTGGATCTATGCGGGCGGTGCGCACCATACCGTCGTCTCCTCCGTCGTCACGGCGCAGCAGATGGTCGACCTCGGCAACATGTGGGGCGTGGAAGTCGTGCTCATCGACGAGAACACAGAGATCAATTCCTTCAAGGAAAAGCTCATGTGGTCGGATGCCGTTTGGAAAACGAGAAGATAATGCGGAATATGGGGCGACGGTTTTCTGCCGCCCCGTATCTTACTGAAAACTACTTGCCTTCCCGTTAGGGAAGGGCGCGCCGCAGACGGAAAAATCTTGCCTCTCCATTCAGGGAGAGTGCCCCGCAAGCGGTAATAACTTGCCTCTCCATTCAGGGAGAGTGCCCCGTAGGCGGTAACAACTTGCCTCCCCCCTCCTTGGGGGAGGGGGGAGGTGCCCCGCAAGGGGCGGAAGGGGGTGGGGTACCATGTTTTTCAAAAAATACATCTTCGGCAGGGCGGCCGTCTATTACGTCGAAGCGCCCGTCGAGGGACACGACAACAAGACGGTCATCGGCCTTGCCGTCTATCCGAATTCGGCCAAGGTGGAGCCTCAAAAGCTCTGCCCCGACAGCCTCGTGCAGGTCGCCTTTGCGGGGGATGAAGCGCTCATCGACTACACTCTCGGCGTCACGATGCGGAACCGCAGTTCCACGCTCCTGAGGCTCGTGGGGCAGAAGCGGAAGGGCAACACCGTCACGACGGAGCTCACCGACGGACAGGGGAATTTCTACACCCATGTCCTCGATTTTGCTCCCGAAACGGGCGTTTTCACCACCCATGTCCGCTATACGAACAGGTCGGACGCGGTGCGCACGCTCGAAATGCTGTCGAGCTTTTCGCTCAGCGGGATCACGTCGCTTGCGGGCGGCGGAAGGAACACGATGGGCCTTTCGCTCACGCGTATGACGAGCGCTTGGTCGCGGGAATGCCGCCTCAAAACGGAGACATTCTCTGCCCTCGGCTTCGACATGAGCTGGGCGCGGTACGGCGTCAAGTGCGAGCGCTTCGGCCAGATCGGCTCCATGCCTAACCGCGGCTACTATCCCTTTGCGGCGGTCGGTGACAAAAAATATTGCCTCGGCGTGCAGATCGAGGCGCCCTATTCCTGGCAGATCGAGCTCTACGAGGAAAAGGAGAGCTGTGCACTCTCGGGCGGTCTCGGCGACTACGAATTCGCCCATTGGCGCAAGGAAATTCTCCCTGGCGAGAGTTTTGAGAGCGGCAAGGCCTTCTTCACCGTACAGAAAAACCTCAATGCCGTCTGCAATGCCCTCGTGCATGAGCAGGACAGGACGCTCCGCGTTCCCGCAAGCGAGGAAACTATGCCCGTCATGTACAACGAGTACTGCGCGACATGGGGGAATCCCACCGAGGACCTCATGCTCCGCATGATGGATGCGCTCAAACCCTTCCCCGAGATCAAATACTTCGTCATCGACAGCGGCTGGTATAAGCCCGAGGACAGGGGCTGGTGCAACGCCATCGGCGACTGGGACATCAACCGCACCATCTTTCCCGACCTCACCGTCATCGCGGAGAACGCCAAGTCGATGGGCATGAAGGCGGGCATCTGGTACGAATTTGAGGTCGCGGGGCGGGACAGCGCGACGTTTTATAAGGAAGATATGCTTCTCCACCGCGACGGCGCCCTTCTCACGAGCAAAAACCGCCGTTTCCTCGACCTCAGGACGGACGAGGCGGAAACTTTCTTGCAGAAAAAGCTCTTAAAACAGCTCCGTGACAGCGGATTTGAGTACATCAAGATCGACTACAACGACAACATCGGCATGGGCTGCGACAGCGAGGACGGCGCTGCGCTCGGCGAGGGCGGCAGACAAGTGACCGAGGAGAGCCTTGCATGGCTCACAAAGCTCAAAGAGGGGATCCCCGAGCTCGTCATCGAAAATTGCTCCTCGGGCGGCAGCAGGATCGAGCCGAGACGCATGCAAATGGTATCCATGTGCTCCTTTTCGGACGCGCACGAGTGCCCCGAGATCCCGCTCGTCGCCGCCAACGTCTCCCGCGTCATTCCCGCACGGCAGTCGCAGATTTGGGCGGTGCTTCGGAAGGGGGAAGCGGACAGTCGCACGATCTATTCCCTCTGCGCCGCGATGATGGGCAGAATTTGTCTCTCGGGCGACATCTTAAAGCTCACAAAAGACAAGACGGAGCTCATTCAAAACGGCCTTGCATTCTACGAAAAAATCAAACCTATTGTTCGATTTGGCGACATTTTGACGGTCGACAGCACCGTC
Source organism: uncultured Clostridia bacterium (assembly GCA_947629605.1). Taxonomy (GTDB): domain Bacteria; phylum Bacillota; class Clostridia; order Christensenellales; family Borkfalkiaceae; genus Gallimonas. Next base: position 2,350 of record CANREK010000048.1, read on the forward strand.
GAATACTACCGCGACCCCAAGGGCAGGCAGGTGTACATCAAGGCCCACGGGGACGAAAAACTCGTCATCGTGCACTTCCTCGACGACGAGAGCGAAGTGAAACTCAACATCAAAGGGGAAGCCCTCCTTGCATGCTTCACCGATTTACAGTTCGAGGCGGGCGAAAAGCTCGTCATCCACGGCGAAAAATTCCATGCGGGCGCATGGCTTCTCAAAAGGGAGAAATGATATGAAACAGGTCAGCAGTCTGCTCTCCGAACGGGGACAGACCCACATTTTGCAGGGGTTCGACGATCTCGCCCCCGATGCGCAGAACGCATTCATCGAAGAGATCGAGAACATCGATTGGGACACCGTGGCGCTCTGGAAGCACCCCGAGGACCTCAGCGGCAAGGGGAGAGTGGAGCCCATCGAGGGCCTTTCCCTCGGCGAAATTCAAAAGAGGAGAGAGGAGTACTTCGCCCTCGGCGCCGACGCCATTCAAAAGGGCAAGGTCGCCTGCGTGCTTCTTGCGGGCGGGCAGGGCACGCGGCTCGGCTCCGACGCCCCCAAGGGCATGTACGATATCGGCCTCACGCATCCGCTCTACATCTTTGAAATGCAGATCAAAAACCTTCTCGAAGTCTGCCGCGAAGTGGGGGCCGCGGTGCCGCTCTTCATCATGACGAGCGACAAAAACGACGCTATAAGTCGCGAATTTTTGAAAAAACACGACTATTTCGGCTACCCTGAGGACTACGTTCGCTTCTTCCGACAGGAGATGGCGCCGAGCGTCGATTTTGCGGGAAAACTGCTGCTCGAAGCGAGGGGAAAGCTCGCCCTCTCTCCCAACGGCAACGGCGGCTGGTATTCCTCGTTGAAGCGGGCGGGTGTAGACCGCGACTTCCCCAACATCGAATGGTACAACGTCTATGGCGTGGACAATGTTCTGCAAAAGAGCGCCGACCCCGTCTTTGTCGGGGCGGTCATCGCAAGCGGAATGATGAGCGGAGCCAAGGTCGTGCGCAAGGCGGAGCCCCACGAAAAGGTCGGCGTGCTCTGCCTCGAAGATCGAAAGCCCTCGGTCATCGAATACTACGAACTCACCGAGGAGATGGCGAATCTTCGCGGAAGCGACGGAAATCTGAGTTACTGCTTCGGCGTCATTCTCAACTATCTGCTCTCGGCAAGGAAGCTCGAAGAGGTCGCGCGGGAGCGCATTCCCGTGCACGTCGTCAAGAAAAAAATCGCACATATCGACGAAAACGGCGCATTTGTCAAGCCCGAAACGGAGAATGGGTATAAGTTTGAAACGCTCATTCTCGACATGGTCCGCCTCATGGGCACCTGCCTTCCCTTTGAGGTCGAACGGGAGCGGGAATTCGCCCCCATCAAGAACAAAGAGGGGGTCGACAGCGTGGAGACCGCGCGTGTCCTTCTCCAAAAGAACGGGGTGACACTGTGACGGCGGAACAACAAAAATTTGTCGAGACGCTCTATGCGCTCAATCAAACGATGAAACAGCTCTTCGAGCGCGGCGACGTCGGCCTCTTTTCGGAGATGAACACGGAGATCAAGGAGCTCTATCGCCTTCAACACGGCAGCGACGACCCCATCATGCAGATGATCGACGTCGACTGCGGCATCATCTACAACAATTTCGACATGATCGTTGCCGTGCTCCGCACGACCGAAAACGGCGAGATCGACCGCGGCGCACAGACGGCGATCAATAAATTTTTGCACAATATCGACGAAGCCGTCGTCGGCATCGTCTCGGCGCTCGGCATCGTCTGAAAAATCATAAAGAAAATCGCGGGGCTGAAATTGTTATGCGCCGCGGCGTTCAATAAAAAAACGGAGTGAATGTATGAAACTGAAACAATGGATCCGCACAGTCTTGGCGTTTGTGCTCTCCGCGGTCTTGGCCGTGGGCATCTGCGCATGCACGCCCTCGACGCCGAACACCGACGACACGGGCAGTCAAAACGGGCAAGGCAATCAAAAGGATCCGCTCGATCCGCTCGATCCGACCAACCCCAATGATAAAACCAATCAAGACGGGGACAACAAAGACGACAAGGACGACAAGGACGACAAGGACGACAAGGATCCGACGGTTCCCAATCCCTATGATCACACCATCGTGTTCTATTCCTCCCAAGGGAATGCCCTCACGTCGGTGACGGAGGAAGCGATCGAAACATTTGAATCGAAATACCCCGGGTGGCATGTGGAGCACCAACAGCCCGGCAGCTACGATGATGTCTTTCGGAAGATCCAAGACGACCTGAAAGTGGGCCTTCAACCCGACCTCGCCTATTGCTACCCCGACCATGTTGCCGGGTATCTTGATTCGGGCAAGGTCGTCGACATGAGCGAATATCTCACCAATGCCCAATCGTACACCTACACGATCGACGGGGCAGGGGGCACGGTCGGCCGCATCGGATTTACCGACGATGATGTCGAAAATTTCATTCCGAATTATGTGGAAGAGGGCAAGGCCGAAAACTTCGGCGGATACGAGGCCGCGGGATTTACAAAAGACGCACTTCTGACCCTTCCCTTTGCCAAATCCACGGAAGTTCTCTATTACAACCCCGATGCACTCGATACGCTCGGCGCAGAAGTTCCCACCACATGGGAGGAACTTTGGGCTATCTGCGAGGAAGCGAAAATAACGTGGCCGGATTGCACGCCGCTCGGCTACGACAGCGAGGCGAATTGGTTCATCACGATGGCCAAGCAACTCGGGTTCGATTACACGAGCGCCGATCCCGGCAATCACTATCTTTTCAACAATGACGGTGCGGAAGCGTGGCTCACGGAAATCGCCGGCTATTATGAAAAAGGCTACTTCACGACCCAGCAGATCTACGGCAGCTACACCAGCGCTCTCTTCCAGAAAGGTCCCGATGAAGGCGGCACCGTGTTCTGTATCGCCTCTTCGGCCTCTCAATTTATGACCGGCAACAATTTCATGGCGGAAGTCGCTCCCATTCCCGGTGTCATGCGCGATGCAGACGGCGACGGCGCGGAAGAGCTGCACGCCGAATGCATCAGCCAAGGGGCTTCCCTTGTCATGCTCTCGGGCGGCCGCAGCGTTTCCAATTCCTCCGAAAAGGAGATCATGACCTTCCAATTCATCAAGGAACTTCTTGACGTCAATTTCCAAGCAAAATTCGCGAGGGTGAGCGGGTATAGCCCCATGCGTTCGGACGTCTATGACGTAGAATCTTACGCGCAGTTCCTCGAAGGCATCAATCCCGAAACGGGCAATGCGCTTACGGGCAATCAACTCGTCATGGCCAAATCTGCAAAAGTAGAGACGCAGCTTACGGACCGTTTCTTTACGAGCCCCGCATTTGACGGCTCCTCCACAGCGCGTCAGCAGATGACGATCGTCGTTGTGCATGTCCTTCTCGGCCAACGTTTCCCCCGCGAGGCTCTTGAAGAAGCCTACGAGAACTGCGGCGGCTCCACGCAAGGCGGCTCCCAAGGCGGTGAAGGCGGCGGCTCTCAGGGTGGCGGAGAAGGCGGCGATGAGGGCGGCACGATGACCGATAACCTTGAATTTCACTTCCTTGAACTCGGGAATAAATACACGGGTGACTGCTCGCTTGTGAAGATCGGTGATGTCGAAGTCCTGATCGATGCCGGTTCGCGCGAGGATTCCGGGCCCGTTATCTCCACTTACCTCAAAGACTATGTCGAGGGAGAACTTGATTATGTCATTGTGACGCACGCGCATCAAGATCATATCGCCGGTTTTGTGGATAAAGGTTCAATGAAGGGAGTATTTTCTAATTTTAAGTGCGGCACGATCATCGATTATGCAAGAACAGATTCGACCACAAAAATCAAACAGTCATATGAAACTGCACGCGATGCCGAAATTCAAAACGACGGTGCAAAGCATTATACAGCTCAACAATGTGTTGAACAGTCTGGCGGTGCGCAAAAGGTATACGATTTGGGCTCCGGTGTTACAATGGAGATCCTGAATCAAAAATTCTACACCGCAAAAGCAAGTACAGAGAACAATTATTCCGTCTGCGTGCTTTTTTCCGAAGGCGACAATCATTTCCTTTTCACGGGAGATCTTGAAAAAGCGGGAGAAGAGAGCCTTGTCGCGCTCAATCCCGATCTTCCTCAGTGCAAACTCTATAAGGGAGGCCACCACGGAAGCAGCACTTCAAGCAACGAATGTTTGCTTGAAAAAATCCAACCCGAGGTAATTTGTATTTGTACTTGCGCCGGATCGGCTGAATATGCAGACTCCGACCCCGGGTCTTTCCCGACGCAGGAAATGATCAATCGCATCGCGCCGTATACAGATAAAGTCTATATCACTACCCTTGCGACAGACGCTGTATTTACGAAGGGAAACAAATCTTGGGGGTATACTTCCATGAACGGCAATATCGTTGTGACTTGGAACGGTGTTGATCTCACAGTAGATTGTAGCAACAACAATACCATTCTCAAAGATACAGAGTGGTTTAAGCAACATCGTACCTGTCCGAACGCTTGGAAGGACACATCAGGAAGTTAGTACTATGGCAGAGATCACTGCGATCACACCGCAAGTCAAAGATAAAACCCGCTGCAACATCGAAGTTGACGGCAGGTTTTTTTGCGGCATGAAACTCGTCACCGTCATGCAGTACCGCCTCAAAGTCGGCAGCGTCGTGACGAGGGAAAGTCTTTCCGAGATCCAGCTCGAAAGCGAGAAGGAGACGGCGCTCGACAAGGCACTCTTCCACATCACGGCGACGATGAAAACCGAGCGCGAGATACGGGATTTTTTGAAGAAAAAGGGATATGTGGAAGAGGTCAGCGACTACGTTGTCGGAAAGCTAAGGGAGTACCGCTATCTCGACGACGTAGCCTATGCCCGCGCCTATTTCGAGAGCGCCGCAAAGAAGAAGGGAAGCCGTCTGATTGTTTTGGAATTGAAACAAAAAGGCATCTCCGATGAGGCCATTTCGGAGGCCCTTGCGGAGCATTCCTCCGAGGAAGAAGCGGCCAAGGGCGTGCTCGAAAAATACCTCCGCGGCAAGGACCTCACCGACAAAAAAATCATCCGAAAGGCATATGTGCATCTCCTCTCCAAGGGGTTCGATCCCGACACCGCAAGGGGTGCGCTCGAGGGGCTCTATGATGAAGATTGAGCGCCTGAGAAGCGTCGATTCCACCAACGAATACATCAAAAAATACATTCAAAATCGGGAGGATGTTGCCGTCTTTGCCGACGTTCAGACGGGCGGAAAGGGCACCAAGGGGCGGAGCTTCCTCTCGGACATGGGTGGGGTATATTTCTCCGCGTTGACCTTCTATGCGGACATGGGTGCCGCAAATTCCTTCCGCATCATGACCCACGCCGCCGTCTCCGTCTGCAGCACCGCAAGAGAGCTTGGCATCGAGCCCGAGATCAAGTGGCCCAACGACATCCGTGCAGGGGGAAGGAAACTTTCCGGCATCCTCATCGAAAACGGCCTCAAAGGGGACAGGGTCGATTTCAGCATCGTCGGCATAGGCATCAATGTCCGAAACGACGTCAGTGCCCTAAAAGGCATCGCCGTGTCGATGAAAGAGCTGCTTCCCGACCCGCCCTCCGTCGAGGCCGTAAAGCAAAGTCTACTTAACAATTACTGCCGCCCTTCCACGTTGGAAGAATACCTCTCCTTCGTGCATTTTTTGGGGGAAGAGATCGACGTTTCGGAGGGGGAAGAGCGGTACACCGCGACGGCTTCCCGCATTCTCCCCGACGGCAGATTGGAAGTCATAAAAGGGAGCAAAGTCCGCATCCTGACGAGTGCGGAGATTTCGCTCCGTTGAGTTTATCATGAAAAATTCTACACCGACAACACTGCAAAATCTCTGTCCCGACGCCGAGATTTGGAATGACGAAAAGGTGAGGGCGTGCTTCCCGAAGAAGAAACCCAATTCCAACAAGGGGGACTTTGGGTCCGTGGCCGTGCTCGCGGGGTACGGAGCCCTCGGGGCGCCCTTACTCTCGGTCGGCGCGGCATTAAAGTCGGGGGCGGGGTATACCCACCTCTACCTTCCGCCCGCCGAACATGAGCTC
>CANREK010000049.1 GCA_947629605.1 uncultured Clostridia bacterium
GGCAATAGAGGTCGGAGAGCACGATGGGGTCGGTGCGGTGGTCGGCATGGCTCGATTTCGTCCCGACAACGACCATGTTCTCGCTCTTTTTCCCCGCGTCGATGAGGAGATCGGCGATCCTCACCCCGTTGACATCCCCCACCTTGACCGCCTCCTCGCTGTTTCCGTCGCCGATTTTGAGCGTCGCATAGCCGAGGCCGAGGAGAATGGTGTCGTCGATGTCGACCTCGATGGGCGCATCGAGAACATAGATCCCGGGCGTAAAGAGGAGATGTTTGCCCGCTTCAAGGGCGGCGTTGAGTGAGGCAGAAGTATCGTAGCGGGCGTCGGCGATATAGAATTCATCGAGCGAAATCGAGAGGCCGAACTCCTCGGAGAGGGAATTGTTCCATGTAATGCCCTTGGTCTTTTCCTGCACGAAGGGAACAAACACGCTATACCCCTCCTCATTATGGTACAAAAAGGGCTTTTCGGCGATGCGTTCGGTCTCCAAAAGATTTGTCACCTTGCCGCTCGTGGGCGTCCAAGCATCGCTCCCGATGTCCCCTTCACAGCCCGCGTAGACCATGTTATAGGACCCGCCGTCGAAGAACTTTGCCGCCGTGTTGCGGGTCATCCACTGCTGTTGGGAACTGCCGTGCACGGCGCCCGTGACGCGCGTATTTGCGAGAAATCCGCCCGACGCCCAACCGCCGTAGGAGAGATTGAGGTCTCCCAAGACTTCGGCGCGGCGGAAACTCGTCGCCTGTGAGACCGACCAAGTGACGTCGGAGCGCACGGAGACGTTCTCCACGCTCCGCCAAAAGGTGCAGGTGGCATTTTGATCCCCGAGGACCTTATCGCTGACATACACGCCGCCGAGGGAGACGTCGGTCGGGACTTCGCCGAGGCCGTGCACCGAGGTATAATAGCCGACCTGCGCGGTGAGGTCGTACTGCCCTTCCAAAAAGAGAAATGCGGCGCGTTTGGAGGAGAATTGGCCGCTCTGCGCCGTTTCAAGGGAGGAATGCAAGTCGCGGATGACCGTCTTTACGGCGTCCATGTCGTCATTTGGGGAAATGACGAGCGCGTTGTCCGAAAAGGCGCACGCGGTGCCGAGTTCCCTCTCTTCCCCGCCGACAACGGCCGTGACTTTGTAGGAATCGTAGATATTTTCGGAAGTCTCAAAGTCCGTCTGCGCCGCGGGAAGCTCCGCAACGGGCGAATAGCTCCCGAAACGGCTCGGGGCACGGGTGAGAATGTATTTTTCGGCATTCGGCTCCGCCGCCCAACGGATGCGCACGGCGCCGCTGTCCGCCTTGGCGATGACAGTCTCCGTCTCATAGGCCTCAAAGGCGTTGAAGAGAGAATTTGACCCCGTGTTGTTATTTTGGCTTTCCCGACCGCCGCACGCCGCGAGCGCTGCCGAGCACGCGACAAGCGCCGCCGTCAAACAAAGGATGCTCTTTTTCATGATTTTATTGTACCACGCCGCAAAAATGATGTCAATGTACGCATTTGAAAAGGGTTCGTTGGGGGGCGTGCGGGGCTCCGCGTGGCGTGCGGCGTCATGCTGAGCAGAAGAGCACAAACGCAGTCTACGGAAGAGAGTCCGAAGCATCTCGCCGCACATTTCTACGGAACCGCACTAATCGCGTCATGGTGAGCGTAGTCGAACCATCACCTTATTTCTTTGCTGCGGTGATCCTTCGACACGACGCAAGGGCGCGTCGGCTACTTCGCGCCAAGAGCGGCGCTCGTGCCGCCCTTAGATAGAAATAGAATGCGGGCGGGGCAGGATGACGCTATTAGGATGGTCCGTGCGCCGTGCGCTTGCGGGGCAAAAAAAGAACGGCGGAAGCCGTTCTTTTTTTGCTTTCATTGGTGATCGGATGACGATCAGGTGACATTCAAGTTGTCCATGCCCCAGTCGCCGTCCCCATTTACGATGGTATAGGTCTTGCCGCCGACCGTGACGGTTTTGCCCGTATTCGTACCGAGCTTGATGTCGCCGTTGCCGCCATCGTAGCCCTTGCCGTCATAATACAGGTGCGAATAAGTTTTATTCGAGAAACTCGTTACGTCGAAGTATACTTCAAACGTTCCGTCCTCCAACTCCTCGATCTTTTCGGCCTTGACAGCGGAATCGCTGTCGCCGCCATAGCTCAATTTTTCAAGAAGCGTTTCCTTGGATTCGGCCGACTTGATCGTCACAACGTAGTACGCCTTTGTCTGCGCCTCGTCGGTTTTGAGGTCGACATTCGTGATACGCGGCCCACATTTGGTCGTAGCGTCCTCAACAATGAGCTGGATCCTGTGTTGATTCCAAAGTTGGACCACTTCGAGGGAATAGGTCTTGCCTTCGACGGTGACTTTGCTGATGACCTTGCCGTACTCCCATGCATCATGTATGAGTGAGCCGTCCGATCCGCCCAAGGCGCCCACGATCTTGTATTTGAATACATAATGCTTGGTGCTGGCGGGAATCTTCGACAAATCGGCGGTAAATACATACGTTCCGTCATCGTTCAGTGTCACATTCGTGGTGGGATTCTGCGGTGTCCATGTATTATACTCTTCAAAGGCAAGGCTGAATGCGCTCTTTTCCACGTTGCGGTAAGTCCCCTCGATGGTGAGCGTGGGAACGCCGTTTTCATCCGACACTTTCAGTTTGTCAAAGTCCATATCGGCTTTGGGATCGTTGTCGTTTTCGATCGTGAGACCGATCGAACCCCAGAATTCTTCCGGTTTAGAGCTTCCGGGAACATTCGTGATCGTATAGGTCCTCTCACCGACCTTGATATTCTTGCCATTTGCAAGAGCGCTCGGGTCGATGTTGAGATTCTTATAACGATCGTCCTCTTTTTGTTGAGTGGCGTCGTAAATGAAGTGAGCGGTATAAGGACCTACCGCAAGATCGGAGACGTCAAACTTGATCGTCCATGCGCCATCGTCGGCCGTCACGGTTCTCGTGAGATCGTCGTAGCGAGGATAGGGGTCGCCTCTGAATTGGAAGTCAAAGTAGATTGCCGTCAGAAGGGCATTGATCTCATCATCGGAATAGCCCTCGTAGATGCCGCTGATCGTGAAGTACACGGTCCCGTTCTCATTCACGATGTCGCCGCCGGTCACGGCATACGTCTTGTTGGGATCGTCGGGCTCTACGACGACTTTGTCCTTATCGACGACTTCGACGGTCGCGTTGAGGCCGAATTCGGCATAGGTGAGCACGACTGCCTTTTCGCCGCAGACGGCATAGCTCCCCTCTGCATCTTGTTCGCCGTACACGGTGTACGATTCAAAGTTGCCGAAGTAGACGCGGATACCGTAGCTGACGACGCTGATCGGAAGCTCGGTGAGGTCTGCCTTGATCGTGAAGCTGCCGTCCGACTTCCACTCGATCGTCTGCGCGACGGGAAGTCTCGAACTTGCGGCCGTGTTGTAGAGATAGAGCTTGACATCGCCCTGCTTATAATACTTGGTGTTTGCCTTGCCGCTGATGGAGAGAAGAGCCGTATCGCTCACCGACGTGAGTGCAAGCGTTGCGGCGTCGATCGACGAAGGCGCGAAGTCCTTATCCGTGATGGGCGGATTGACTGTCTCGCTCGTCTCCTCGGTGACGACGCAGACGTCGGTATAGTAGGTCTCCATGCTGTTTTTGAGCATGTACTTTCTGCCGCCGACGATGGCGTAGAGGCTGCCGACTGCGGAGTCGGCGTCCTTGATCTCGACAAAGTGGGTATACGTTCCGTCCTCTTCTTGATAGTAGAGGTGCGGCCAAAGCTGGGTGCCCGTGTACGACGTGATGTCGAAGTAGAGCTTGCCCGAGCCGTGTTCGTCGAGCTTGGAGAGCGTTGCATCTGCCCCATAGAGTTCGCCGCTGTCGCTGTTGCCGAAGAACACCTTGTCGATCGCTACGTTCTGCGTCCATACACTGACGACATAGTAGACCTTGGTGGCGTTCGAATAATTGTCGACAAGGAGCTCCACATGCGATTCGGGATCGATGGCGAGCTGAGGCTTGGTGTCATCGCGGATGATGAGCACGGGGAGACCGTTCATCCACACCTTGGTGTCGGTATATCCGCTGAGACGTGCCATGGCGTATTCGAGATTGCCGATCTTGACAGTTTCCGTGGGAATTTCGCAGCCCGTGCCCATGAAGTTGTTGTTTGCGCTGATGTGAAGGAAGAGGATCCAGCCGTGGCCCGCGCCTTCGGGAAGCGCGATGACGAGCTTGAACGTGTGCTCGGTCTCATCGACTTCGACCTTGAACACGTCCTTTGCGGAGAACGACGCGATGTCCCAACTGCTGTTGAGGGAACCTGCATCGGGGTTGTTGGAGATGTCGCCGCTCTCCCACTCCTTGGTGAGGATCTGCGTGACTTTGTCCTTGGCGAGCGCTTCGTTGTAGGTGCCGCCGATGACGTAGTAAGGCGTGTTCTCCCTGTTTTCCACGGAGATGGAAGTGTAGGCTACCGCTTCATTTTCGCCGTAAGCAATGATGCCGCCCCACTTGCCGCGACCGACATAGTAGACGCTGGCTCCGTCGCCGCCGTCGAGTTTGAGCGTTGTGCTGTTCAAGAGGTTGCCGTTGCCGCCGTCGGGAGCATGGGCGCCGTTATCGGTCATGTCGGTGTTTTTGCACCATGCGTTGAGCAGGTTGCCGTCGTTGTCGCCCGTGTAAACGGTGACGCCGCCGTCTTTGAGATAGAAGTGGAAATATGCGATCGTGGTGAGTTTGAGCTGCGTGAGGTCAAACTTCACTACAAACTTGCCGTCTGCGATCGTAGCATCCTGCGCCGTGATCGTGCCGCCCGCGTCGTAGTCGATGGTGACGGTCTTGCCGTTGTGTTCGGCCTCGATGGTGCCGTTGAACGTGAGCGTGGGAACGTTGTTCTCCATGGCAAGCGTCATCGTGTATTCGACGGTGGCATTCACGCCCGCGTCGGAAGCGAGGTTCGCAACGGCTTTGAGCATTCCGTTATAGTTCTGGAACGTGCAGGTGACGCCGCCCACGGACAGGTTGTCGTCCATGTCGAGAACTTCTTCGTCATAATCGAGAATGGAGATCTCCTGACGGTCGATCACGGTGTTGCCGCCGACATTGGATTCTGCCGCGAAGATGATATCCATCCACTTGCCGAGGAACTTGCCGTTCTCCTCCGTGGCGAGCGTTCTCATGTTGAGGGTGAGCTCGAAGTCGCCGCCCTTGGTCCCTTGCGCGGTGTCGCCCTCGAAGGTGACGTTGGCATTGCCCTCGTGAAGGATGAGCTGGACCTTATTTGCGGCGTTGAATTTGCCCTTGAATACGAGGAAGGGAAGCTCTACGCCGTCCACGGTGCGCTTTTCGTACTTGATGCTCGAAAGGTCGACGAGCTTGCCGACCCACGCCGCCGTGTAGGTGTGGCTGATGGCGGTATCGGCGGGAATGTTGGTGACGGTTTGGCCGTTTTCCTGCATGCCGAGCAGCTTATATTCCCCTTCCGCGCCGCGGCTGAGCTGGGCATTGAGGGGAAGCGGAATGTTCTCGGGAATGGGCTTGTCAAAGGTGAAGCTGTATGCCTTGGTCGTTTCGTCGCGCGTGACGTTGGAAATGCCCGGCATGGCTTTGAGCTGGTACTCGTAAGCGCCTTCGATATCGCCGCCGGCGGGGTCGACGGTGATCTTGCCGACGACTGCCTTTTCGAGCTGAACGGCCGCACTCGTAAAGCTGCCGTAGGTGACGGTGAACGACGTGTCGCCGAGCTCGAAATAGCCCGCTTCCGCATTGGGGTAGTTGACGACATAGCCGAGGCCGGGAAGCACTTCGGTGTCGCTGTCGCTCGTCTTATAGGTGATGGTGACTTCCATCCCCGTCGTGTCGAGCGTTTCCCCTGCGTAGTAGATCATCTTGGTGGGGTTCTTCGTCACGGAGACACCCTTGATCCCCTTGGTGACGGTGATGGTGATATCGTTGTTCCCCTCCTTGACTTGGAATGAATAGGACCCGTTCTGTGCACGCAGCGTGATCCTGCCGTTCATGACGGTGACTTCGTACCCCGTGTCGGGCGTCACCGTGAAGGTAAGGGCCGTGTCCGCGGCATACGTCGAGGGCAGATCCGTGCTGCCGTCCACCATGACGGTAACGTGGTCCTTTTCGCCCGTGATCTTCCAATTGATGTTCCCGACCTTTCCCTCATCTTTGCCGCCGCCGCATGCGACCGCAAAGGAAAGGCAGAGCGCCATGATAAGTCCGAGCAAAATCGTAAGGAGCGTCTTTCTCTTTGTCATCTTTTTCCTCCTGTTTTTTTGAGTTACGGCAGGATGACGCTCTGCCGCATTCTTTAACATTTTAATTATATCTCATGGCGCCGAACGGGTAAATATACATTATTTCATTATGGTCTATTTTTGTATTGAATTTTTTAATGATTATCAAAAAAATGAAAGCTATTTTCAGTTTTGGGGCGAAAAAACGAAAATTCAGTTATATTTTGTGTGCGATTTGAAAATTAAGGCCATGAGGAAGGAAAAGACGACCGCCGCCGAGACGCCCGCGCTCGCCGCCGCCAAGGGGCCCGTGAGCGCCTTGAAGAGCCCCTCTTCCGCCCCGCGCATCGCGCCGTTTGCAAGCAGATATCCAAACCCCGAAATGGGCACCGTTGCACCTGCGCCCGCAAACTCCACGAGGGGTTGATAGAGCCCGAGCGCGGTCAAGACGATGCCCGCAAGCATGAACATGACGAGGATCTTCCCCGCGGTGAGGTCGGTGAAGTTGATGACGAGCTGGGCGATCATGCAGATGAGACCCCCTACCGCAAACGCTTTGAGGAACATGAACAGAATGGTGAGATATTCCATATGTAAGAGAATTAAAAATTGAAAATTAAAAATGAAAAATTGCGGCGGGGACAATTAGAACGACACCCCTCCCGTCACTGCGTGACACCCACCCCTCAGAGGGGTGGGCAAGTGACCCTTGGCTCCCCCTTGGGTGGAGCGGCACTTTTCTTGCTCAACAGCCCTGTGGGCTGTGAGTGTGCGCGACAGGAGCGGTGGCACCCGCGACGGGCTTTGGGCGGTCCCTGCCGCCCAAAGGGAGCTGTCGAGGCGTAGCCGAGACTGAGGGGGTGTCTTGCCCCTTTCCCCCTACCGTTCCAAGACGACGGCGTGGGCGATGCAGGGAATGGATTCCCCCTGTCCCGAGGAGACGGTGGAAAGCAGTGCTCCCGTCGCGACGAACAAAATCTTTTTGAGGCTTCCCGTCATCAACTTGTGATAGAGATAGGAATTGAGCACGACGGCCGAGCACCCCGCCCCGCTTCCGCCTTGATATTCATCCTCGATGACGTTATAGATGATCTCTCCGCAGTCCACATGATTCTTGTTGATGTCGAGCCCCTTTTCCCATGTGAGGTCCTTCAAGATCCTGCTCCCGAGGGCGCCGAGGTCCCCCGTGACGATGAGGTCGTAGTCCTCGACATCCTCCTTTGTCCCCCGAAAATGCGCGAGAATGGTGTCCGCCGCCGCGGGAGCCATGGCGGCGCCCATGTTGTTGACGTCGGTGATGCCGAAATCCACGACCTTGCCGAGGGTCGCGGCAGAAATCTCCACGCCGTCGCCGCTGTCCGAGACGAGCGCTCCCCCTGCTCCCGTCACCGTCCACTGCGATTGGGGCGGGCGGGTACAGCCGAGCTCCAAGGGATAGCGATACTGCCGTTCGGCCGAGGCGAAGTGGCTCCCCGTCGCCGCCACGACGCGCTTTGCGAGCCCTCCGTTGACGAATGCCGCCGCCACGGCGAGGGATTCGGCCATCGTCGAACAGGCTCCGTACACCCCCAAAAAGGGCACGGAGAAGTCACGCGCAGCAAAACTCGCCGAGATGATCTGGTTGAGAAGGTCGCCCGAGACGATCATATCCACCTCATCGCGGTGAAGGCCCGCATTGGCAATGGCGCCGTCGATGACCGTGGAGAGCATCTTGCATTCCGCCTTTTCGTAGGTGCTCTCGCCGAACATGTCGTCTGCAAGCGCCGTCTCAACATATCTGCCGATGATCCCCTCGCACTCCTTGGGCCCCGCGATGGTACTCGTCGCGATGATGCGCGGCCGATGTTTGAAGTAGATGGTCTGGTTCCCCATAAAAAATCCCCGATCACAGTGTCTGCAATCGGGAAAAAGTTATACGATTGTATGCCTCGGTACAGTTCTCTCCGCGGGGCGGCCCTATCGGAGCGGAATGCTTGCCGCGGCGTTGAGGGTGAGCGGCGAGAAGTTCCCCGCCTCGTATTGGATGAGCCCCTCGGCCGCGATCATGGCGGCATTGTCCGTGCAGTGCTTCTTTTCGGGAAGCACAAGTCTGAGCCCCGCCTTCCGACACGCCTCGGAAAGACGTTCGCGAAGATACCCGTTGGCGATG
>CANREK010000050.1 GCA_947629605.1 uncultured Clostridia bacterium
GTAACTGCGGTTCCGCGCCATCGCCTCGTCGAAGTCGATCTTCTGTGCGTCGAAATCAGGGCCGTCGACACAGGCGAATTTCATCTCCCCGCCCACCGTCACGCGACAGCAGCCGCACATGCCCGTGCCGTCGATCATGATGGGGTTCATGCTCGCGATGGTCTTGACGCAGTAAGGCCTTGTCGTGAGGGCGACGAACTTCATCATGACGAGGGGGCCGATCGCATAGACGGCATCATATTCGCCGCCGTCAAGGAGACGCTTTAAGGGAAGGCAGACGTTGCCCTGTTCCCCATAGCTCCCGTCGTCGGTCGTGACGATGACCGAGGAGCAGGCACGGAATTCCTCTTCCAAGATGACGAAGTCCTTACTGCGGAACCCGATGACGGACACAACTTCGGCGCCGAGAGAATGCAGCCGTTTGGCGACGGGAAGGGCGATGGCACAGCCGACACCCCCGCCGACGACGATCGCCCGCTTGACGCCCTCAACCTCGGTCGGGTTGCCCAAGGGGCCGACAAAATCGGAAATAAAGTCCCCTTCCCCCTTTCGGTTGAGCGCCATCGTCGTTGCGCCGACGACTTGGAAGATGACGAATACGAGCCCGCGCACGGGGTCGGTGTCCGCAACGGTGAGGGGGATGCGCTCCCCCCTTTCCTCCACGCGGAGAATGATAAACTGCCCCGCGAGAGCCTTGCATGCAATGCGGGGCGCCTCCACGCCGATCATGGTGACACTTGAATTGAGTTCTTTTCTGACTGCGATCCGAAACATTTGCAAACATTCTATCACAATGCATGCAAAAAGTCAATCTCTCGGCAAATTTCAAAAAAAATCCCGCAAATGGCGGCGAAATCCTTGACTTTGCCGCGCATGTCGGATATAATGTGAACTGTTCACAAAATAAAATATTGGAGAGCGAATATGGCGAACGTCAAGATCGTCACCGATTCGAACAGCGGCATCACGCAAGCGGACGCAAAGAAACTGGGAATCTCTGTGATCCCGATGCCCTTTTTGATCGACGGCGAAGAATACTTTGAGGACATCAACCTCACACAAGAGCAGTTCTATGAACATCTCAAAAAGGATGCGGCCGTCTCCACGTCTCAACCCGCCGTCGGAAAGGTGACGGAACTTTGGGATGAATTGTTGAAAGACGGCGCGGAGATCGTGCACATCCCCATGTCGAGTGCACTCTCGGAGTCCTGCCACACGGCGGAAAATCTTTCCAAGGACTACGGCGGAAGGGTGCACGTCGTCGACAACCAGCGCATTTCCGTCACACAGCGGCAGAGCGTCTACGATGCGATCAACCTCGCAAAGCAGGGAAAGAACGCCGCGGAGATCAAGGAGATCCTGCTGAAAACCAAGTTCGACAGCAGTATCTACATCTCCCTCGACACGTTGAAATATCTCAAAAAGGGCGGTCGGCTCACCCCCGCGGCGGCGCTCATCGGCACTATTCTCCGCATCAAGCCCGTCTTGCAGATCCAAGGCGGCAAGCTCGACGCCTTCAAAAAGGTCAACACGCTCAAAAAGGCCAAGGAAGTCATGGTCGAGGCCATCCGCAAGGACTTTGACACGCGGTTCAAGAGCTTTGTGGAACACGGCGAGATGCAGCTCTCCGTCGCGTACAGCGCCGACGACACCGAGGCGAAGATCTTTGCCGAAGAGCTGAAATCGACCTTCCCGACGGTCCCCGTCACCCTCGTCGATCCCCTTTCTCTTTCCGTCTCCTGCCACATCGGCCCGGGCGCCCTCGCGGTCGCCTGTGCGAGAGTGGTCGGATAACTTCACTTAAAAATTACGGCTTGCCTTGGGGCAAGCCTTTTCTTTTACTCTTTGGGTGCGGGAGATTTTCCCTTTTTGACGCGGAGCTTTTTTATCTCCGCCTCGAATCCCTTGTCGGAGGGGAAATAAAAGACGGTGTCTTTCAGGGAATCGGGCAGGTACTGCTGTTTGACCCAGCCGCCGTAGTTGTGCGGATACTTGTATTTTCCGCTCTCGGCCTTCATCTCCTTGCTGCCGAAGGAATTGTCGCGGAGATACTTGGGAATGTCGTCATCCTTGCTCTCCTTGGCGGCGCGGATGGCGGCATCCTTCGCCATGACGACGGAATTGCTCTTCTCTGTCTCGCAGACATAGATGATGGCCTCGGTGAGCGGCAGAAAGCCCTCGGGCGCCCCCATATTCTGAAAGGCCGTGAGCGCGGAGGTCGCCATGAGAAGCGCACGGGGATCGGAGAGCCCCACATCCTCGGCGGAATGGGCGATGAGACGGCGGAAGATGAGGAGCGGGTCGCATCCCCCCTCGATGAGGCGGAAGGCGTAGTAGAGCGCGGCGTCGGCGTCGCTTCCGCGGAGGGACTTGCAGAAGGCAGAAAGGATGTCGTAATATAAGCCCTCGTTATAGCTAAGCGCCTTGCGCTGAATAGACTGCTCGGCATCCGAGAGCGTGACGTGAACTCTTCCCTCGCTGTCGGGCGGGGTCGTGAGCACGGCAAGTTCGAGAGCGTTGTAGGCCGTTCTCAGATCCCCCGACGCCACAAAGGCGATGTGGTCAAGCGCATCGTCGTCGACAGTCGCCATGGAATTTCCGAGCCCCTTCCGCTTGTCGGAAAGCGCCCGCACAAGTGCGCCGCGGATGTCCTCTTCGGTGAGAGGCAAAAATTCGAACACGCGGCAACGGGAGACGATCGCGGGCGTCATCGAGGCATAGGGATTCTCCGTCGTGGAGCCGATGAAGAGGATGGTGCCCTGCTCGATGGCGGGAAGCAGAGAATCGGACTGCGTCTTGTTGAAGCGGTGGCACTCGTCGAGCATGAGATAGGTCCGCTTGCCGTACATTTTGAGGTTGTTCCGCGCCGTATCGACGGCCCGCTTGACATCGGCGACCCCCGAAGAGACGGCGTTGAGCTTGATGAACTCCCCGTTGGTCTGTGCGGCGATGATGTTGGCGAGCGTCGTCTTTCCGCACCCGGGCGGGCCCCAAAAGATACAGCTGCCCAAGCGGTCGAGCGAGATCGCGCGGCGGAGAAGGGAATTTTCGGAGACGATGTGGCTCTGCCCCACGAAATCCTTGAACGTGGAGGCCCTCATGCGTTCGGCGAGCGGTTTCGCCTTCTCCTCATTGTCGTTAAAATCGAATAGATCCATGCGTTTTTCCTGACATAAGTGTGATATTTTTGAATTTTTCAAAGGGCGGAGAGACATAATCGTCTCCCTTTTTTCGTATCTTTTAGCATGGTTCACAGAAAGGAACGCAAAGCTGTTTTTACTGCCCTGCCGATCCTCATCGCCATGGCCCTTTTTCTCCTCTCGCCCGCAAAGTACGGGAAGAGCATCTTAGACGGCATCTCCCTTTGGGCGGTGTGCGTGCTTCCCGCCGCATTCCCTTTCCTCTTTCTCACGGCCCTCTTTACGAGACTTCCCCTCTTTGAAAAGCTCTCGTCAAAACTCGCGCCCCTCTTTTCCAAGGTGTTCCGCGTGTCGGGCGCGGGGGGATGCGCCGCCCTGCTTTCGACCCTCTCGGGCTATCCCGTGGGGGCACGGTCAGTGCTCGACCTGCATGACAGCGGCATGGTCCGGAAAGAAGAGCTCTTCCGCCTGTCCTGCCTCGCCTCGACGACGGGCCCCATGTTCATGGTGGGCGTCGTGGGGAGCGCGTTCGCCTCGCCCTCCCTCGGGTGGGTGATGCTTGCCTGCCACTTCATCGCCGTGTGGAGCGTGTCCTTCGTCTTGGGCAGATTCGGCAAGCTGCAAAGGTCCGCGGGGCGCATGAAGCGCACGGAGGGAAACGCCCTCTACGACAGCCTGTACAGCTCTGTCATCTCCATCCTCTGCGTGGGCGGCGCCATCGCGCTCTTTTACGCTTTTTCGGAGATGATCCTCTCATTTCTGCCACCCATGTCCCCATTCTGGGAGGGAACGGTGCGCGGACTCATGGAGATGACGGCGGGCTGCAAGGCCTTTTCCGCCGCTCCGTCGCCGCTGTCTGCCGCGATGTGCTGTTTTCTCGTGACCTTTGGCGGAATGTGCGTGCTCATGCAACAGCTCGCCTTTTTGACCCGCGCGGGCGTGAAGCCCCTGCCCTTTCTCCTCGTGAAATTTTTGCAGGGCGTCCTCGCGGGCGTACTCTGCTTTTTTGCGGCAGGACTCGTGATGGGTTAAAGATAAGCGCCGAGAAGTTTGAATTGGGCGCAGTGAACGGCGGCGTCGTTGAGCGCCGATTGCACGCGCTCGGAGGAGATGTCCCCCGCAAATTCGATGAAAAAGCGGTACTGCCCGTAGGAGTGTTTGAGGGGGCGGGACTCGATGCGCGTGAGGTTGAGACTGTACCGCTGGAATATTTTGAGTAGTCCCAAGAGTTCCCCCGGTTTATGGGCGCAGACGGCGCAGAGAAAGACCATTGCACTGCGCTTGTCGTAGGAGGGTTCCCCCTTCCGCACCCGCAAAAACCGCGTAAAATTGCGCTTATTGTCGGCAATGTTCTCCTCGGAGAGAACGACGCCGTCCATTTTGATATGGGAACCGACGACCCCCGCCGTGTGGGCGTCGAGCCGTTTCAAGCTCTCGGCCGTCGATGCCGTGGCGAGGAGCATGGCGTTCGGAAAGCGGGTCCTGAGGTAGGCGGCGCACTGCCCGAGCGCCTGTTGGTGGGAGCAGATGACCTTGATGTCCTCGTCCTTCACCCCCTCTCTCCTTGCGAGGCGATGGTCGATGGAGAGCATGTATTCCTCTTCGCCGAAGAGGTCGGCCTCGGCAAGGAGGTCGAGGGCGGAAAAGACGCCGCCGTTGATGGAATTTTCGACGGGAAGGACCGCATAGTCCGTCTCGGAGGCGATGAGCTTTGCAATGGCATCCGAAAAGCTCGGGCAGAGTACGATCTCCCATCCTTCACAGAGAGCTTCGGCGGCGAGCTGGGAGTAGCTTCCCTCGGGTCCGAGACAGCTGACCTTGTGCGTTTCCTTGGGCATGTCCGCCGCCCGTTCCTGTTCTGTCGCGTATAACTTCATATAAGCTCTCCTTATGCTTTGTCGGCGATTTCAAGCACGAGGCGCTCGGTATCCTCCCACCCGAGACAGGGGTCGGTGATGGATTGCCCGAACACGACGTCGTGCTTTTGACAGCCCTCCACAAGGAAGCTCTCGATCATGAAGCCCTTGACGATCTTCTTGAAATCGGCGTCGTAGCTCCTGTTCTGCATGACTTCTTCGACGATGCGGATCTGCTGGCGGAAGCG
Organism: uncultured Clostridia bacterium; assembly: GCA_947629605.1. Taxonomy (GTDB): domain Bacteria; phylum Bacillota; class Clostridia; order Christensenellales; family Borkfalkiaceae; genus Gallimonas. Next base: position 5,245 of record CANREK010000050.1, read on the forward strand.
CTTACCCGAGTTGGAGTGGTTGGCGTCGATGATGACGGCGGGGTTTTTGAGCCCCCCTTCCGCATTTTGGTAGCCCTCGATGACCTGCATCACCGTCTCGTAGTGATAGTTGGGAATGTCGTTGCCGTAGTTATCGACACGGCCGCGGAGCACGGCGTGGGCATACGGGTTGCCGTCCGTCTGCACCTGATAGTTGTGATATTTGAACACCTGCGCACTTTGGGCGGCGAAGATGGAGTTGATGAGCACGGGAATGGACCCGCCCGTGGAGTTCTTGATGCCGACGGGGAGCTCGATGCCGCTCGATACGAGGCGGTGCATCTGGTTTTCGCTCGACCGCGCCCCCACGGCGACGTAGGTCAAGAGGTCCTCGACGTAGGCGTAGTTTTCGGGATAGAGCATTTCGTCCGCGGCGGAGAGCCCGCTCTCCTCGATGACGTTCAAAAGGAGCGAGCGGATCATGCGGATGCCCTTTAAGGTGTCCTCTTTGTGCTCGGGGTCGGGCTGGGAGAACATTCCCTTGTAGCCGACGCCCCTCGTCCTCGGCTTGGCGGTATAGACGCGGGGCACGATGACGAGCTTGTCCTTGACTTTTTCGTTGAGCTTGGAGAGCCGCTTGACGTATTCGAGCACGGGTGCGCTCTCGTGCGCGGAGCACGGCCCGATGATGAGGAGGAGCTTGTCGCTCCGCCCCGCGATGACGTCTTTGGCGAGTTCGTCGCGCTCTTGTTTGATGGCGGCGAGTTCCCTCTTTACGGGTTGCTCGGCGCGGATCTCCTCAAAGGTGGGGATTTCGATCTGTCTCTGAAACATTTAGGTTGTTCTCCTGAGAATATAATCATGGACCGCCGCGGGGACATAGTGTTCAAAGGGCGTCCCGAAGGCGATGGCATTTTTGACCAAGGTAGATGAGATGTGCATGTGGCACTGCTCGGCGGGCAAGAAGAGGGTGACAAGGTCGGGCCAAAGGTCCTTGGAGGCGTAAAAATCGTCCGTCTCGTAGGCGCAGTCGACGGCGTTCCGCACGCCGCGCACATAGAAGGGCGTGCCCTCCTTTTTGAGAAGTTCCACGACGGGTCCGTCCCAAATGACGACGCTGACGCGGGGCTCCCCCGCAAAGGTCCGTTTGATCATCTCCGCCCGCTCTTCCGCCGTGAACATCGTGACCTTCCGCCTGTTTTCGGCGACGGCGACGACGACTTCATCGAAGAGCGTGAGGCTCTTTTGCACGGTATCGGCATGTCCGACGGTAAAGGGGTCGAACGTGCCCGCAAAGATACATTTTTTCAAGGGTGGCTCCTTTTGAGAAATAAAATTTTCACTCTTCCGTATTGCCGCCTGTCGGAAAGGACAAAGCCGTCGGGAATGGGGAATTCCCTCTCGCATTCGTAGACGACGAGCCCGCCTTCATTCAGAAGCTCCCGCTCTCTGACGAGCGACAAAATCTCCGCGGCGAGGTCATAGCGGTACGGCGGATCGCAGAAGATGAGGTCGAACTTCCCGTCCACCGCTTTGAGACAGGCGATGTGGTCGAGCGAATAGATCTTCCCCGTCTCCCTGCAACGGGCGAGATTTTTTTTGAGCACGGAGAGGCTCACGGGGGAATTGTCGTTAAAGACGGCCTCGCTTGCCCCGCGGGAGAGCGCCTCGATGCCGAGCGCCCCGCTCCCCGCAAAGAGGTCCAAGACCCTTGCGCCGACGAGAGTTCCCGACAGGATCTGAAAGACGGACTCCTTCACGCGGTCGGGCGTGGGGCGGATGTCCCCTTCGATCGCCGAAAGTTTTGTGCCGCGATGTTTCCCCGCGATGATCCTCATTTCTTTTTCCCCGCCGCCTTTACGGCCTCGTCACGCGCCTCGGCCTCCGATTTCCGCTTCTTTTCGACATAGGCGCCGACAAGATAGGCGATGCCGCTGACGAGAATGGGAAGCAGGATAAAGAGGATGGACCAAAGAGCGTCGATGGCAAGTCCCCCGCCTTCGAGCGTGCCGCCGATCCATGCGATGGGAGCGAGCGCCCAGCCCGCAAACATGATGAAAAAGAGCGAGGCGACCTGATAGAAGAAGTGGGCGAGCACGGCAAAGAGGATGACGGGAACGCCGATGAGGAAACCGATGTAGAAGCCCTTCCACGGGCGGAATTCCCTCTCGGGGCGGTGGTCGCCGCCCGAACGGATGCCGTAACTTGCATTTCTCCTGTGGATCTCGCCCGTGAGGTAGGTATCGTAGTGCAGAATGCCCGTATTGTAGAGCAGATGGGCATTGAAAAAGGCGCCGACGAGGATGCAGGCGATGCCGATGACGATCTCGATGACGGAATTGTCCCCGGGAACGAACGCCTGAATGGACAAGAGGAGCAAACTCATGAAGAGATACATGAGATAGGGCGTGACCATGCGGCGCCAGCACTCCCTTTGGATCCGCCAAAACAGCTGTGATTTGGTCGGTTCGGCGTCGTTTCTTTCTTTCTTGGGTTTTTCGTTGAGCATCTTTCACTCCGTGGGCATATCGACCCATATTCCATTATAGCGTTTCGGAAGAGGAGTGTCAAGTCATTCCGAATAAGAATGGGAGGAAAGTGCCCCGCTTGTCAACGGATGTAGGTCTTGACGGCCTTGGCGGAGAGCCGCACGAGGGCCTCGTAGACGGAAGTGCCGTGTGCCTCGGCGTAGGCTTCGAAGTCGGAGACGATGCACTGTTTCTGCCCGAATTTGGCCTTCCCCGCCGAGATGCTCGCATCCATGCACAGCTTGCCGACGGCATTCGTCATGCCCTCGCGGAAAAATCCGTCTCCGTACCCGAGGCGCAGCGTATGCACGGTGCCGAAGTCGCGTTCCGCACGGGCGTAGCCGAGCCCTTCCCCCGTCTGGCGGCAGCAGTGGGAGACGAAGGCATAGATCTTCATGGCGCGGCGAAGCGGCAAAGCGTTGTGCGGGGCATAGCCGTACAGCCCGAGCCCGATCCGAAGGGCGTCGCCGACTTCCCCCCGCAATGTCCCGCCCGTCGCGGCGATGTGGCAGATGCAGTCGGGGAAGCGCTCCTTGACTTCCGCCGCCGCGCTCTGAAAGAGGAGATTCTGTCCCCGCCTCGCATCGTCATCTTCGGC
>CANREK010000051.1 GCA_947629605.1 uncultured Clostridia bacterium
TCCTCGTGACCCATTCCCACATGGACCACTTCTACGCGCACGACTTCATTCTCCGCGGCTACAAATACGCCGCCGACATGTCGGAGCCCGTGCTTCAAATCTACGGCAATCAAGAGGTCATGGAAGTCTTTCGGGAATGCACCGCACGGGAGATGAAGCCCGAGGTCATGGAGCACATCGAACTCATCCCCGTCGGCGCCTTTGAGGAGTTCTCCTTCGGGGCGTACAGAGTCTATTCTCTCCTCGCACAGCACTCCTCCGAGGAGCCTCTTCTCTATCTCATCGAAAAGGAGGGGCGGCGCATCCTGCATCTCACCGATACGGGCCGCCTTCCCGAGAGCTCCTTGCAGTATCTTACGGAGATCGGCGGTGCGCCCGTCGACCTCATCACCTTTGACTGCACGTTTTTGTATGGGAAAACGGACCCCTCCGCCCGCCACATGGGCCTCGACGGGAACATGCGGGTGCTGTCTCAGCTCATCGGGATTGGCCTTGCGGATGAACACACCAAAAAGGTCATCACCCACTTTTCGCACAACGCCCGCCCGACATCGGATCTCCTTGCCCGTGCCGAGAGGGAATACGGCGTTCTCGCCGCCTACGACGGCATGGAGATCGAGATTTAAGCAATCATCACGGAACCACTATGGGATTATTCTCTCGTCTTAGATCACTGCTAAGAAAAAGACCGAAGATCAAACTCGGGCTCGCCCTCGGAAGCGGGGGAGCCAAGGGAATGGCGCACATCGGCGCTCTCAAGGCGTTTGAAGAGGCGGGCCTTTCCTTTTGTGTGGTGACGGGCGCCTCCATCGGCGGCATCGTCGGCGCACTCTATGCCAAGGGATATTCCGCGGCGGATATGGTCGGCATCATCGAAAATGTCAACCGCAAGGAGTTTTCCAAGAACTTAAAACCCTTTTCGGACATGTCCTTCATCGAGAGCTTCCTCGAAAACTATCTCGAAGGGGACTTTTCCACGCTGCCCATGCCCTTTGCCGTCGCCGTCACGGACGGCGTGACAAACAAGAGCAAGCTCCTGAAAGAAGGGAAACTTGCGCGGGCGCTCACGGCCTCTGCGGCCATTCCGCCCTTTTTCCGCGGCGTGGAGATCGGCAGTGAAAAATACTACGACGGGGCGTTTTCCGACGCCATTCCCGCCGACTACTGCAAGGAACTCGGTGCGGACTTCGTCGTCGGCGTCGACCTCTCCGCCTACAATCGGCCCGAGGAGGAAAAGAGTACCTTCTCCCGCCTCTTGGGCTCGGCGATCACGGCCATCACGCCCGTCAAATATCTCGACAATGCCAAGACGCGCGGCTATGCGGCCGCCGACGTCATGATCCGCCCGAACCTTTCGGCCTACAAGGCGACGAGCATCGACCGCGTCTCCATGGATGAGATGTACGAAGTGGGGTACGAGGCCGCAAAAGTTCAGATCGAGGAGATCAAGCAAAAAATTTCCGCATGGGAAAAGGAGCACAGACGATGATTCGGTTGACTACGGCGGGGGAATCGCACGGGAAGGGTCTCTTCGCCATTCTCGAAGGGGTCCCCGCAGGCTTAAAATTGGATATCGGCGCGATCGACGCCCGCCTTGCCCTTCGTCAGAGCGGTTACGGCCGCGGCGCGAGGCAGAAGATCGAGAGCGATCGGGTGGAAATTTTATCGGGCGTCAGAGACCGCGTCACGCTCGGCAGTCCCATCACGCTCGCCGTCTGGAACCATGACTACGAGAATTGGAAGGATGTCATGGCGCCCGAGGGATGCGACACCGCACAGCGTCGGCTCACCAAGGTCCGCCCGGGGCACGCCGACCTTGCGGGAATGCTCAAATTCGGGCAGGATGACGCCCGCAACATCTTGGAACGCGCCTCCGCGCGGGAGACCGCCGTGCGCGTCGCGGCGGGGGAGATCTGCCGTCAATTTTTGTCCGAGCTCGGCATCTCTGCCGCGGGGTATGTGAGGAGCATCGGCACCGTCTCCGACGAAAAATCTTACACTTATAGCGCGATTTACGGGCATCGGTCCCTTCTCGGCATGATGGATCCGACCCTCGAAGAGGAGGCCAAATGCCTCATCGACGAGGCCAAAAATAATGGGGATTCCCTCGGCGGGATCATAGAGCTCCGCGTGCACGGACTCAAAAGCGGCTACGGAAGTCCCATGACTTACGGCGAAAAACTCGACGCGCGGCTCGCCTGTGCCCTCATGAGCGTACAGGCCGTAAAAGGGGTGGAAGTGGGGCTCGGCTTTGAGGCCGCCCGCCGCTTCGGCTCCGCCGTGCACGACGAAATTTTGCCCCCTCCCGAGGAGGGGGATAAGGGGGTGGGCAACGATTCTTTCCACGCCTTCATTCGCCGCACCAACAACGCCGGCGGCATCGAGGGGGGCATGTCGAATGGCGAAGAGCTCGTTCTCCGCGCGGCGATGAAACCCATTCCCACGCTCATGAAGGGGCTCCAAACGGTCGACACGGACACGATGCAGCCCGCGCTCTCCGCCCCCGAGCGCAGCGACGTCTGCGCCATTCTCGCCTGTGAAGTGGTCTGCGAGGCGGCGCTTGTCACAGAGCTATCTAAGGTCGTCTCCGAGCGCCTCGGCGGCGACACGATGGAAGAGGTCATTCGGCGCAACGGAGCACTCCGATGAGGACATTTCACATCAAACTCAAAGGCGGGGCGCAGAAGAGTACCATCGTCTGCCGCAAGGATGTCCTCGCCAAACAGCTCAAAGGCGACCTCTCTTGGCTGAATGCGGGCGGGGCGCTCATTTTCACCGATTCCAACGTCTATGCCCTCTATCAGAGGCAAATAAAGAAGCTCTCACTGCCCGTCTTTGTCATGGCGGCGGGGGAAGAGCACAAGACGGAGGAGACCCTCTTTGCCCTCCTCAAAGAGATGGCGGAAGTCGGCCTTCGCCGCACCTCCACGCTCATCGCCCTCGGCGGCGGCGTTGTGGGGGACATCGGCGGCCTCGCGGCGAGCCTCTATATGCGCGGCATCGCCTGCATTCAGGTCCCGACGACATTGCTTGCACAGGTCGACAGCTCCGTCGGCGGTAAGACGGCCATCGATTTTTGCGGGGTGAAGAACCTCATCGGCGCCTTTCATCAACCCGTCTACGTCTACGCCGACCCGACCTTTTTCAAGACCCTTCCCGCGCGGGAGCTCCGTTGCGGCTTGGGGGAGATCATAAAGCACGCCGCCCTCAACGCCGAACTCTTTGACAAACTTTCGGCGCAGGACGACCTCTTCGATATGGACTTTCTCGCCCGCATCGTGCCCGACAACATTCAAATCAAGGCCGACGTCGTCGAAAAGGACCCCACCGAACGGGGGCTCCGCCGCTGTCTCAACCTCGGGCATACGACGGGGCATGCGATCGAACTCACCCAAAACGACCTCTCCCACGGCGAATGTGTCCTCTTGGGCCTTCTCTATGAATCCCGCATCGCCGCGCGGCATCTCCAAACGGATGGGGCATACCTTGCCGCGCTCTCCGCACTCATCAAGAGGGTGCTCATCTGCGACGGAAAGAGCATCGACATCGAGCGGGCGGCGCATCTTGCCCTGCTCGACAAAAAGAACACAAAGCAGGACACCGTCACGCTGTCCGTGCCCACAAAAAAGGGCGAATTTGCCTTTTTGGAACTTGACTACGCGGACTATGTGCGCGACCTCAAAGAGATACGGGAGGAGCTATGCTGAAACTTGCAGTCATCGGCAAGGATGTTTCTCAGTCGGACAGTCCCGCCATTCACAACTTCATCCTGCGCCGCTTTGCGGAGCAATGCACCTACGAAAAGGTCAGTATTCCGCCCGAAAAGTTCTCATGTTTTGCCGAAGAGCTCTTCTCACGCTACGACGGCTTCAACGTCACCATTCCCTTCAAGGGGGAGATCATCAAGTATTTGCAGTCGCTCGAAGGGGACGCCAAGTCCTTCGGCGCCGTCAACACCGTCGTCGCCAAGGGGCGGCGCGGCTTCAACACGGACGGCTACGGCTTCATGCTCATGCTCGAAAATGCGGGACTGGACGTCAGGAATCAATCCGTGCTCGTGCTCGGCGCGGGAGGCGCGGGGAGGAGCTGTATCAAAAAGCTCACCGAGGCGGGCGCCGACGTCTATGCCTATGAGCGGGACGAGGCTCGGCTCCTCTCCGTCTACGGGGAATTCGGCGGCTTCACCCCCTTAAACATTGTGCCGCTTCGCCCCTTTGACATCATTCTGAACTGCACGGGCGTCGGCATGCATTCTACGGTCGGCATGCTGCCGTCGGTCGCCTTTGACATGGGCGTCGGCACCGTCGAGCCTCTTTTGAGAGAGTGCGGCGCGGCGGTCGACCTCATCTATGTGCCGAAGCAGTCGGAATTTCTCCGCGTTGCAAGGGATCACGGAAAATTCACCCTCAACGGCGCGGCGATGCTCTTCTATCAGGCATACTTAGCCGATTGCATCTATTTGGGAAGGACTTCCGACAGCGAGGAAGCCAAACAATTCTGGAAAGAATACAGCGAGGTATCATCATGAAACTTTTGGTGCTCAACGGCGTCAATCTCAATCTCACGGGCAAACGGGAACAGGGCGTCTACGGCGGTGAAACGCTCGAAGAGATCAACAGGGAGCTCGAAGCCTTCGTCGAGGGCAAGGGGCACTCCGTCGATTTCGTGCAGAGCAATTTCGAAGGGGAGATCTGCACGCAGATCCAGCGCGCAGAAGGGGTGTACGACGGCATCGTGCTCAACGCCGGCGCCTTCACCCATTACAGCTACGCCATCCGCGACGCCATCGCAAGCGTCTCCGTTCCCGTCGTCGAGGTCCACATGTCCAACGTGCAGGCACGGGAGGAATTCCGCCACAAGTCTGTCTTCACCGAGGTCTGCAAGGGAGAGATCTTGGGCTTCGGCAAATACAGCTATATCTTGGCATTGGAGAGCTTTTTGTTATGAATATCGTACTCTGCGGCATGATGGGGGTCGGCAAGTCCAGCGTGGGCATCAAGATCGCCGAAAAGACGGGCAGACGGTGGTATGACACCGACATCGTCATCTCCGACCGCCACGGCACCATCGCCGATATCTTCGAATACTACGGCGAAGCGCACTTCCGCGCCCTCGAAACGGATGTCGTGCGGGAGCTTGCCGAGCTGGACGGGCTCGTCATCTCCACGGGCGGCGGCCTCGTTCTCAAATACGAGAACAACGAACTCTTAAAGAGGAACGGCAAGATCTTCTTCATGCGGGCGAGCTTTGAGACGCTCCTCACCCGTGTCCGCGCCGACGAGACGCGGCCGCTCCTCAAAAACAACGGGCGCATCGCCGAAAAGCTCGGCGAGCTTCTCTCCGAGCGCACGCCCATCTACGAGGCGGTCGCAGATTACATCGTCGACACCGACAATAAGTCCGTCGAAGAGATCGCGGATGAGATCATCCGCCTTGCAAAGAAGTCATGAGGGCGCTTGTCACGGGCGGGACGCGGGGGATCGGCCTCGCCGTCTGCCGCCTTTTATCGGAGCGGGGAGACAGTGTCATTGCGCTCTATTCCTCGGATGAGGCCGCGGCGGCACGGGCAAGAGCAGAGCTTCCCGCCGTGGAATTTCTGCGTGCCGATGTCAGCGATGAGGGGGCGGTGAGGGAGGTCTTTTCGAGATTTTCCTCTCTCGATTATCTCGTCAACAACGCAGGGGTCGCCCTCTATCGTCAAGTGCAGGACACGACATTTTCCGAGTGGGAGAAGGTCATGAACGTCAACGCGGGCGGGACTTTTCTTTGCTCCAAATACGCCGTCAAAAAGATGCTCGGCCGCGGCGGGGCCATCGTCAACATCTCCTCCGTCTGGGGAGTGGAAGGGGGCAGCTGCGAGAGTGCCTATTCGGCCTCCAAGGGGGCGGTCATCGCCTTCACCAAGGCGCTTGCAAGGGAACTCGCTCCCTCGGATATCACCGTCAACTGCGTCGCCCCGGGCGTCATCGACACTGAAATGAATGCGCATCTGAGCGCGGAAGAGAGAAAAGCCCTCTCGGAAGAGATCCCGCTCGGGCGGTTCGGCACCGCGGAAGAGGTCGCCCGCGCCGTGCTTTTCCTTCTCGAAAACCGCTACATCACGGGTCAGGTCTTGGGCGTCGACGGGGGATTTTGAAGTTGAGCGCGGTGTGCCGCGCTCATCCTGAGGGCGTAGCCCGAAGGATCCCATTGAACACACGGAGTCCGTAGGTTTGCAGGGATTCTTCGGCCGGAGCCTCAGAATGAGCCCCACCAAAATTACTATTTTGAAGCATTAGCATAGTATTATGTCTGACATAAATGGCTGTTTATGTCTGACATACTATTAAAAATCACCGAATTTTGAAAAAATTCTCCACAAAAAAGAGGATTTTTTTATTTTTTTGCGTAATAATTTGTGATGAAAGAAACCATGTACGATATGAAAGAAAAAACCTACCAAAAGGAGCGGATGTTCCTTTCTCCCTATGCGGTGCGTTCCGAAGATACGCGCGGACGGGAGAGAGAGGAAGAGCCCTGTCCCATGCGCACCGATTTCCAGCGCGACAGAGACCGCATCATCTACTCCAAGTCCTTCCTCCGTCTCAAAAACAAGACGCAGGTATTTTTTGCGCCCGACGGCGACCACTATATGTCCCGTCTCACGCACACGCTCGACGTCTCGCAGATCGCTCGTTCCATGGCGCGGGGGCTCTCCCTCAACGAGGACCTCGCGGAGGCCATCGCCCTCGGGCATGACCTCGGCCACACGCCGTTCGGCCACATCGGGGAACGCGTTCTCGCGTCGCTCTGCCCCACGGGATTCAAGCACAATGTGCAGTCCCTCCGCGTCGTGGACAAGCTCGAAAAGGACGGTAAGGGGCTCAACCTCACCTATGAGGTGAGGAGCGGCATCCTCAACCACACTCCCGCGGGCACGCCCGAGACGCTGGAAGCCGAAGTCGTGCGGTACGCCGATCTCATCGCCTATATCAATCACGACATCGAGGACGCCATCCGCGCCGGCTATATCACGGCGGACGCACTGCCGAAAGATGCCGTCTCTCTCTTCGGGCGGCACACCTCCGAGCGCATCAACACTGCAATTTCGGACATCTGCCGCACGTCGGAGGGTCAGCCCTATGTCCGCATGTCTCCCGAGAAGGACGAGGCGCTTGCAAGGCTGCGTTCCTTCATGTTCGAGAACGTCTATGAGCGGGCCAACGAGCTCATCCAAAAGAGCGCCGAGCGCATGCTCAAAGCTCTCTATACATATTTTATGGAACAGCCCGAAGAGCTCCCCGTTCTCTATCGCGAAACGGCACATTCCGACACCCCGCGGGCGGTATGCGACTATCTCTCCTCCATGACCGACCGCTACGCCATCAATCTCTTCCAAAGCCTCTTTGTGCCGCAAGAGGGGAGCGTGTAATGCAGCAGAATTTTTCCTCCTTCCTTCAAACGGTCAAGGAGAAGAATGACATCGTAGATGTCATCGGTTCCTATATCAAGTTGGAGAGAAGGGGATACAACTATTGGGCATGCTGTCCCTTCCACCACGAAAAGACGCCCTCCTTTTCCATCAACTCCGTCGACCGATACTATCACTGTTTCGGCTGCGGGGTGAGCGGGAACGTCATCACCTTTGTGCAGGAATACGAAAATGTGGACTTCATGCAGGCCGTGGAGATCCTTGCCGCCCGCGCGGGGCTCGAAGTGCCCGAGCGGGACGATAAGGCCGCCGAGCTTGCCACGCTCAAAAAGAAGAAACGGGACAGGTACGTCGCTCTGATGAAGGACGCCGCCCGCTTTTATCTCGGCAATCTCTATGGCGGAAGGGCCGACGAGCACCTTGCCTACCTCTCCAAGCGGGGGATCACGCCTTCGCTTGCGAAGAAATTCGGGCTCGGCGCATCGCTCGACTTCGACGGTCTCCCCGCCCACCTTCTCGCGCTCGGCTACACGAGCGAGGAATGTGCGGAGAGCGGGGCATGCGGCGTCGGCGACAACGGCAGACTGTACGATTTTGAGGGCGGAAGGCTCATCATTCCCATCATCAACAACTTCGACGAGGTCATCGCCTTC
>CANREK010000052.1 GCA_947629605.1 uncultured Clostridia bacterium
GACGGTCACGCTCACGGGCACGGTGGAAGTCGACTACGAGAGCACGCAGACCACGGGAGAGGCAACGCTCACCTTCCCGCTCACGGGGGAAGCCGTCATGGAGATGGCGGGCACCCTCGTCTATGACGGCGAGACCTATTCTGTCGACCTCATCAGTTCCTACTACGATTCCTTTATGGCGACACAGCGCGGCCTTGCGGTCGTCGATTGGAGCCGTTACGACTATTCGCCCATCACCGAATATGCCTACGACGGCAATGGCGGCGGCACCTTCAAGGTCAAGATCACGGCAACGACCGTGACCATGACGGACGCCTTTGAGAGCGAAGCGGGCAACACGAGCACGCTCACCGAGTACCGCGTCGGGTTCGGTCCCATCGACATCACCTCGCGCAAGCTCTCGGGGGACATCTATGTCGGAGGCGGAGAAAATCTCAAATTCACCGACGAGGACATCGAGGCCACCTTCTACTACAATGCCGAAGAGGGGCGCCGCTACAACGTCGTCTTCACGTCGGACGACGTCACCTATTCCTTGCAGTACAGCAAGGGGGATGCGGATGAGTACAGCCTCTACCTTCTCGGCACCTACGAAAAGATCTCCGCGGGAGATTACTCCGTCGGCGTCATCCGCTACTTCTATTCCAACGACGCCTACGAGCACACCACGACGACGAAAGGGGACTTCTGCGACTTCATTCTTTACGACAAGGACGGCACGATCGTCGCCATGAGCAAGGCGATCGACGACGGCGGGACCTCGGTGTGGTATGTCGACCTCGGCACCTACGACCCCGCAACGGATACGGGCTATCCCGAATTCATCTATCTCGTGAACTTTACGGACGATACGCTCAAAACCGCCACCGTGGAGAAGTACGACTTCATGCAGGGCATCGATGCCTACTACAACGCCGTGAATTTCTGCCTCTCCGACGGGGAGATCGCAGACATCGTCACGATCTACTTCAACGAGGACGGAGAATTCGTCACCGTGGAAAGCTACACCTACGACGAGGCGACCAAGTCCTACACGCTCACGCTCAGCGACGGTACACAGTATCGCTTGGAGATCGCCTACGGCGACAACGGCGAACCCGAACGTTTGCCCGACGGCAGCTGGAACATCACCCTGACGTTTGTGGCATAGAGCGCGGGAGCATAAAAATTCGCAACTTATGTTGCGAAAAAGGAGGAAAGCATGGAGCGACGCGACAAGATCCGCTTCTCATACAGCATCTTTTTGGGCGTGTTTACGGCGGTCATCGGCATCCTCTTTCTCGCCGAGGCGGCGGAGCTCTACTACTCGGGCGTCGCTGCGCTCGGCGCGGACAGGGGCATGTATAGTCGCGCGGAAGTCGGCGCAAGGCTTCTCGACATGCTCGCACCGCTCATCCTCTGGATCTTAGCCATCCTCCTCGGCGCAGTCATCTATGAACTCTATCCCGCGCCGAATCGGCGGGCAAAGGCAGACCCCACGGCGCTCTATCGCCGCCTTCGCGTGAGGGCGTCGGAGGAAAAGGACCCCGAAGTCTACGCCGCCCTGAAAAGGGCGGAGAGGGTGCGCTTTGCCGTGCGGTGCTTTGCGGTCGGTTTCTGCCTCCTTGCCGCCGTGATGTGCATCGTCTATCTTGCAACGGCGTCGCACTTCACTTCGCTCGCCGAACTCAACCAAAATATCCTTCACATGGTCGCAAATGTGTTCCCTTGGGTGGGGGCGGCGCTCGTCGCTCTCATCCTCGAAGCGGTGTTCGAGGGCCTCTTCGCAACGAAGATGCTCCCCGAGCTCCGCCGCATCGTGGGGAGCCAAGTCACCCTTCCGAAGTGGAAGGTCCAAATGGACAAAGTGGGTGCGTTTTTCGACAATAAGTGGACGATTTTTGCGATCCGCATCGCCGTTTTTGCGCTCGGCGTCACCTTTATCGGGCTGGGCATTTGGAACGGCGGGGCGCAGAGCGTGCTCATCAAGGCCATCAACATTTGCAGCGAATGCATCGGGCTCGGGTAAGGAGGAGATATGACGACAATGCTTGCAATGATCATCGCGATCTCCACCTTCTTCGGCATCCTTTTCATCGGCGCTGTCGTCACGGTCGTTGCGGATATTTGTAAGACCCGCAAGACCGAGCGGGAGACGGGGGAGAAGCAGGGCAGCTGGTGGCAGAGGCATAAGCCTTCCAAACGCCGCCTCATACAGGTCTACGCCGCCCTCCTCTTCAATGCCAACCTCAAAGGGCTCATCACGGGGAAGATCTACACGGGGAACACAAAATACCTGTGCGTGCCCGGGCTCAACTGCTATTCCTGCCCCGCCGCGGCGGGCGCCTGCCCCTTGGGAGCGCTGCAAAACGCCCTCGCGCAGTCGGGCGCCTCGGCTCCCCACTATGTTCTCGGCATTCTCGCCCTCTTCGGACTGCTCCTCGGGCGCACGATCTGCGGATTTTTGTGCCCCGTGGGGCTCGGACAGGAATTGCTCTATAAGATCAAGACGCCCAAGCTCAAAAAGAGCCGCTTCACGCGCATTCTGTCCTATCTCAAATATGTGATCCTCGCGGTCTTTGTCATCGCCATTCCGCTCATCTACGGCATGATGGACAGGGCGGCAGGGGGGCCCGTGCCCGCCTTCTGCAAGTTCATCTGCCCTGCGGGGACCTTTGGCGGCGCGATCTTGCTGCTCATTCATCCCAACAATACGGGCCTCTTTGAAATGCTCGGTCCGCTGTTCACATGGAAATTCTGCGTGCTCGTCGTCATCTGCGTCGCGTGCGTGTTCATCTACCGCGCCTTTTGCAGATTCCTCTGCCCCTTAGGCGCAATCTACGGGTTCTTTAACAGAATTGCTCTCCTCGGTGTCAAGCTCGACAAGGGCAAGTGCACCGACTGCGGTCTCTGCGTCAGCCACTGCAAGATGGATGTGAGGCATGTGGGCGACCATGAATGTATCAACTGCGGCGAGTGCATCGACGTCTGCCCCGCCAAGGCCATCACATGGAAGGGGAGCAAATTTTTCCTCCATGCAAACGCCGTCGAGGCGGAAAACCCGACCCCTGTTGTCGAAAAACCGCTCTCTCCCGTGCTCTCAGACGGCGCGGAGACAGTTGTTTCGACCGCTGCGGCGGCGGAACCCGCGGCGGCGGAACCCGCGGTGGTAGAAGTTGTCGTAATCGCTCCCGAGCCCGAGGGAAAGCCTTCCAAAAAGCGCGGAAAGGAATTTTGGCTGCGCGTCGCGGCATGGGGCCTCGCCCTCGCCGTGCTCCTCACTGCCCTCATCTACTACAACTTTATCGACAAGGACAGCGACCCGACCAACGCGGATGCCGACACGGGCATCGAATTGGGGGACACCGCTCCGAACTTCATCCTCGGCGAGTACTTCTCCGATTCGGACTTCGATCTATCTACAACGCGCGGCAAGATCGTCGTTCTCAACTTTTGGGGCACATGGTGCACGCCGTGCATTCAGGAAATTCCCTATTTTGAACAGCTCGCCGAGACATACAGCGAGGATGTCACCGTCGTGTTCATCCACAGCAATGATGTGGAAGAGGACGTCGAGGCCTTTGTCGAGGGCAAGGGCTGGTCGCGCGAATATGCCCGCTTTGTGCAGGACAGCGCGGAGGGGTCGATCTACGAGCTGTACGGCGGCAACAGCGTGTGGCCCATGACGGTCATTCTCGACAGAGAGGGCAAGATCGCCTTTCGCCCGCAGGGCTCCTTGGAGTACGGAAAGTTGGAACTCTACATCAAAAGCCTCTTGGTGGCCGAATAAATTTTATTCTACGAATGGACGCATGAGCGGGGGAGACCCCGCTTTTTGCATGCCTTTTTTTCTCGTTTGCCCCGATCTCTGCCCCAAGCAATTCCATGAAATTCTACTTGTCATTTTTGTACGAATATGATATAATACAACTATGTCTTATCTACTTGGCATCGATGTCGGCTCCACGACCGTGAAAGTGACGGTGCTCGACGAGGGCGGAAAGGTGCTTTCCTCCTCCTATGTGCGTCACTTCTCCCGCGTCAGAGAGACCGTCATGAGCGAACTTGAAAAGATCCGTTCCTTGGGGAATACATATCGCGCCGCCGTCACGGGATCGGCGGGGCTCGGCCTTGCCCAGCGCGGCGGCCTCACCTTCGTGCAGGAAGTGCAGGCGGCGTACGGCGCTATCCGTGCCCTTCATCCCGATGCGGACGTTGCCGTGGAGCTCGGCGGCGAGGATGCAAAGATCATCTTCGTCACGGGCGGCGCAGAGCAGCGCATGAACGGCAGCTGTGCGGGCGGAACGGGAGCCTTTATCGACCAAATGGCCACCCTTCTCGATATTTCCGTCGAGGAGATGGACGCGCTTTCCCTCGAAGCAGAGCGGGTCTATCCCATTGCCTCGCGCTGCGGCGTGTTTGCAAAGTCCGACATTCAACCCCTCCTCAACCAAGGGGCCAAGAAGTCCGACATCGCGGCATCCATCTTCCGCGCCGTCGTCGACCAGACCGTCTCCGGCCTCGCGCAGGGGCGGCGGATCAAGGGGAAGGTGCTCTTCCTCGGCGGCCCGCTGTACTTTTTGAAGGGCCTGAGAAAGGCATTCCAGGAGACATTGAACCTCGACGACGAACATGCGATCTTTCCCGAAAACGGCCCTCGATTCATGTCGATCGGTGCGGCCATGTATGCAAAGAGCGCCAAAGAGGAACCCCTCGACGAGATCATGGCGCGTCTTTCTGCCGTCTCGGACGGTGACAACATCGCGGTCGGCAGGCCGCTCTTCGCCTCCAAGGAGGAGTATAACGAATTCATCCGCCGCCACAGGCGCAGCGATCTTCCCTTCCGCGACATTCTTCACTACGAGGGGGATGCATACCTCGGCATCGACTCGGGCTCGACGACGACCAAACTCATGCTCATCACGCCCGAGAACGAGATCCTGTGGAGCCACTATCAATCCAACAACGGCCAGCCCCTCGAAATCGTCGTCAATCAGTTGAGATCTCTCTATTCCTTGACGAAGGACAAGATCGTCATCCGCGGCGCATGCGTCACGGGCTACGGCGAGGACATGATGAAGGCGGCGCTCAAAATTGACTTCGGCATCGTGGAGACCATGGCACACTTCAAGGCCGCCCTCCACTTCAATCCCGACGTCGACTTCATCATCGACATCGGCGGGCAGGACATCAAGTGTTTCAAGGTCAAAAATAGGGCCATCGACTCCATCATGCTCAACGAGGCGTGCTCCTCGGGGTGCGGGTCCTTCATTCAGACCTTTGCCAAGGCCATGGGGATGGAGATCGAGGAATTCGCCCGCCTCGGGCTCTTTGCAAAGCGGCCTGTCGAGCTCGGCTCACGGTGCACCGTGTTCATGAACAGCTCCGTCAAACAGGCGCAGAAAGAGGGGGCGAGCATCGAGGACATCTCCGCGGGTCTCTCCTCTTCCATCGTCAAAAACGCCATTTATAAAGTCATCCGCGCGAGGACGCCCGAGGAGCTCGGCAGTCACATCGTCGTGCAGGGCGGGACCTTCCTCAACGACGCGGTCCTCCGCTCCTTTGAGATCGAGACGGGTAAAGAAGTGGTTCGCCCCGCCATCGCAGGGCTCATGGGGGCCTTCGGCGCCGCACTCTACGCCAAGGAGAACACGCCGAAAACCAAGCTCATGTCGGACATTTTGACGGAGGCCGAACTTCAAAACTTCACCTATGCCTCCCGTGCCATCACCTGCGGCGGTTGCACATCCCATTGCAGTGTCAACATTCTGACGTTTTCGGACGGCAGACGGTTCATCTCGGGGAACAAGTGCGAACGGGGTGCAGGCTTAAAGCCGAGACGGGACGTGCCCGACATCTACGCCTTCAAATACGAACGGCTGCTCTCCATGCCCGACATCAATGCCGAGGGCAAGCGGGGGACCGTCGGATTGCCCCTCCAACTCGTCATGTATGAACAGCTTCCGCTCTGGACGGAATTTTTCGAGCAGTGCGGGTTCAAGGTCGTGCTCTCCGAGAGGAGCTCCCGCGAGCTCTACTTCAAGGGCCAGCACACCGTTGCGAGCGATACGGCATGCTATCCCGCAAAGCTCATGCACGGGCACATCGAGAGTCTGCTCGACCTCGGCGTCGACTTCATCTTCTACCCCTGCGAGAGCTACAATTTGGACGAGCACGACAGTGTTAACCACTATAATTGCCCCGTCGTCGCCTATTATCCCGAACTCTTAAAGGCCAACAACGAACGGCTGACGAGGGAGAACTTCATCATGCCGTACCTCGACCCCAACGACGAGGACACGACGGTGAGAGCCCTCAAAAAGGCGCTCTCCAAGTATAAATTGCCCGCGTCTCTCATCAAGAGAGCCTACCGCGCGGGGCTCAAACGCGTGGAGACGTGGCATCAGGAGATCAAGGAAAAGGGCAAAGAGATCTTGGCGACGGCCGAGCGCGAGGGACTTCACACCATTGTCCTTGCGGGAAGGCCCTATCACGCCGACCCCGAGATCAACCACGGTATCCATAAACTTCTGTGTTCGCTCGGGCTCGCCGTGCTCTCCGAGGACGCCGTCTTTGAAGAGGGGGCGCAGGTCAAGGTCAACGTTCTCAATCAATGGACGTACCATGCAAGGCTCTATCGGGCGGCGGAGTACTGCACGCACAGAAAGGATGTCGACCTCGTGCAGCTCGTCTCCTTCGGCTGCGGCATCGACGCCATCACGACGGATGAAGTCCGCGCTATTTTGGAGAGTAGGGGCAAGCTCTATACGCAGATCAAGATCGATGAGATCAACAATTTGGGCGTCGTGAAGATACGGCTTCGGTCCCTTCTCGCCGCCATCGAGGAACAAAAGAGGAGGGATGAGGAATGAAAGAGTCCGTTTCTTGCCCTCCCCCCGCGTCGGGGGGAGGGGTAGGGGAGGGGGGCCGCCTTCAAACGCAGTCCGATATCGCCGACTTCACCGACGAATATCCCCGCTTCACCCATGAAATGAAGGCGACCCACACCATCCTTGTCCCCGACATGCTCCCGTGGCACTTCGATCTCCTTGTCCACGTCATGCGACAGGAGGGCTACAAGGTGGCCGTGCTCCACAACGAGGGCCGTGAGGTCATCGATGAGGGCCTCAAACATGTGCACAACGACACCTGTTTTCCCGCGCTCTGCGTCATCGGGCAGTTTTTGAACGCCTTAAAGAGCGGAAACTACGACGTCGAACACACGGCGGTGCTCATCACGCAGTCGGGAGGCGGTTGCAGGGCGAGCAACTATATCCCGCTCATCCGCAAGGCCCTCAAAGCCGAGTTCCCGCATGTCCCTGTGCTCTCTCTGAACTTTGCGGGGCTCGAAAAGGGCAACGGATTGGAGCTCAGTTTGAGCTTTTTGCTCCGCCTCGCCTTCTCCATCTTCTACGGCGACCTCATCATGAGCTGCTTCAACCAGACCAAGCCGTACGAGCTCCATGAGGGCGACAGCGCCGCGGCGAGAAAGCAGTGCGTCGACGCGATCAAGGGGGCGCTGGATCGGGGAAATTACCGAAAATTGAAGAGATGGGTGCGGTTTATCCTCGACGCCTTCGCTTCCGTGCCCGTCACGGGTGAGAAAAAGATCAAGGTCGGCATCGTCGGCGAGATCTATGTGAAATATTCCCCGCTCGGCAATTCCCACCTTGAAGATTTTCTCCTCAGTGAGGGGTGTGAACCCGTCGTTCCCGCGCTCATGGACTTCATTTTGTATTGTGTCATTAACAATGTAAACGATGCAAAACTGTACGGAAAAAACAAAAAATCGGCACTTATCTTCAAAATCGTGTACAAATACGTCTACGGAAAGCAGAAAAAAATCATCAAGTGGACGAAACAACACGGCCGATTCGAACCGCAACACGACTTTGAACATTTGAGGAGCTGTGCCGACAGGGTCATCAACCAAGGCGTCAAGATGGGGGAAGGCTGGCTCATTCCCGCCGAGATGGCTGCGCTTGCCGAGACGGGCACCGAAAATATCGTCTGCGCCCAGCCGTTTGGGTGCCTTCCCAACCACATCGCGGGCA
>CANREK010000053.1 GCA_947629605.1 uncultured Clostridia bacterium
GTTGGGACCGACATATCCCTCGGGGAAGAACTCGATCTCGGTCATTTCCTTATCATAAACGACGCCGCTATCATCCGACATGAAGTTGGGGTTCGCGGGGTCAATGTGGACTTCTTTGACGCTTGCGCCAAAGACGGAACCAACGTGGAAATCTTGGCACTTGGGGCCGATGTTGACAACTTCGACATAGGCTTCGTCATCGAGTCCAACGAAAGCATCATTGGCAAGGTTGAGCTCAGTGAACGCTGTGCTGTCGGCATTGATGGTGACAGTCGTGAGCTTGTTGAACCGACCGAATGCGTTCTTTTCGATGGTTTGAAGGTTGGAGGGAAGGGTGAGCTCCGTCACAAGGTTGTTGCCGGAGTAATACACGTCGTTGGTCCCGCCATAGAAAGCCGTTTCGCCGATCGTGAGCGGCGCGGTCCCGCCCTCTTTGAACGTGATGCTCTTGAGGCCTGTGACGCGGCGGAAGGCATCTTTGCCGATGTTCTGCACCCAGCTGGAAATCACGACATCGGTGATGACCTTGTTTTGGGCAAAGGCGCCTTGGCCAATGGAAGCGATGCCGCTGGGAACGGTGAACACGCCCGTTTGACCGTCGGTCACGGGCATCTTGCCGGCCGGCGCCGCGATGAGTTCTTTGAAGTTGCCCTCGTAAGGCTTGCAGAGGTAGCCGTCGATGGCGCTGAAATCGCCTTCGCCCGCGACCTTGAAGGCTTGAAGCGCGGAGAGGTTTTTGAAGGTTTCCCCCGTCACGCCGTCGAGATAAGCGGGAAGGGTGATTTCGGTGAGGTTGCCGCAGTTTTTGAACGCGCCGTCCTCGATCTTGAGTGCGTCGGCTTTGCCGCTGACTTCGCTGAATTCGATGGAGCCGAGCGAGGTGCAGTCGACAAATGCTTCGGTATGGATGGAGACGAGCTTGCCCGCAACGGTGACTTTGCTGATCGCCGCGGCCTTGTAGAAGGCGCCGTACGCGATGGCTTGCACGTTTTCGGGAATGGTGAGCTCACCCGACTTTGCGATCGGGCAGCAAGCCACTTCGATTTGGCCGTTGCGGTTGAAGTAGAGCACGCCCTGGTCGGAGGAGAACACGGGGTCCGCCGCACCGGCATTGTAGACCGTGATGCTTTCGAGCACGGTGAAGCCGCTGAACCTTTCGCCGTGGTCGCCGCCGTCAAAGACTTCGATCGTGTTGGGCATCTCGACGGAGGTCACGGACTTGTTGCCCGTGAAGCCTTCCATACGGACAACGGTACCCGTGCCGTATTGATAGGGAATGCGGATCTTGGTGACGATATTCTTCGTGAGGCCGGGGCCCATGGTGACGACATAGCGGCGGTTTGCGGGAGTGCTGTCGATCGCTTCGTGGAATTCGAACACGGTGACATATTCCGCATGGAGCGTGACGTTGTCCGCCTGTGTGAAGGCGACGATGAGCTTGCCTTCGGCATCGGTGATCTGAACGCCCGTATCATCGACGAGGTGCCAGCCCACGAATGCGCGGTTGCTGTCGGTGACGGTGGGCACGGGAAGCGTCTTGTCGCCAAGCGTATCCTGCGTGGCGCCGTACTCGATCTCGAACGAATTGTCGGAGCCTGCCATCGTGCCGTATCTGCCGGCATCGAACGAGAGAGTATACTTTCTCGCGGCCCAATTTGCGTAGTAGGTGCAGTCCTGTTTGAGACCGTACGTCTTGTCGCCGGTCTTGTCGATGGCGTCGCCGCCCGTGGGAGCGCTGCGCCATTCCACAAAGGTGTTGCCCGTGAAGGAAGGATCTGCGGGGAATTCATAGGGATCCCCCTCTGCAAGGTAGAGCGTTGCGACGGGCTTCTCCCCCTCTTTGTTCATGTCGAAGGTGAGTGCATAGACCGTCACCGAGATCTCTTGCGGTGCGGACTGCGAACCGTTGTCATAGACTGCGCTGACGGAGAGGAAAATGGACCCCGCCCTCGCAAAAGTGACTTTGTAGGTGTTGCCCGTTACGGTCTCGGATGCGCCGTCGACCGTGACGACATAGGAGTTGACGCCCTCCACGGCATTCCAGCTCAGAATGCCCGCCTTGTAGTTGGGCTTGCTGAGCGCCGAGGTGAGCCTGTATTCGGCGGAATCGAAGGAGGCGATATAGCCCTCCGCGGGAAGCGCACGGACCGTCACCGTGTGCTGATCCAGATCGCCGTTGAGTTTGCCCGCGAGCGAAACGGATGTGTCGGTGATGTCTTTGTATTCCACGCCGTCGATGACAACGGTGTAGGAAGCGGCGCCCTTGACGGCACCCCACGAGACGGTGTCGTTGTGGTAGGTGATGTTCTGCGGCGTTGCGAGGCGGGCCTTTGTGTATTCCGCCGACGTAGCGTCGGGAGAGAGCCAGCCGCGGGCAACGGGCTTCACCTGAACGGTGTAGGTGTCGGGATCGAGACCGGAGAGGTCGAACGTCGTCACATTGCCGACATTCTGGCCGAGGACTTCATCCCCGCCCTTCGTGACCGACACATAGTAAGAGGTGGCGTTTTCCACGGCGCCCCAAGTGACCTTGGAGGTGTCGTCACCGACGACGACTCCCTTGACGGCGTCGAGCGTACGGGTGAAGTTGAAGGCCTTGGAGACGGAGGAAGCATAGCCGTCTGCGACCGCCGTGACGGTGAAGTCGATGGGAAGTTCGCAGCCCTCGGTCTCGAAGGACCAGCTGCGGGTGTTGGGATCGATCTCGATGTTGCTGTGCGTGTGGCCCGAGGCGCAGGTCGCGTTGAGGAGATATCTCGTTGCGTTCTGCACGCCGTTGAAGGACAGCGTATAGCCCGTCACCTTGAATACGGTGACGTGCGCGAGCGTCTTGTTGCTGAAATAGCGGACCGTCGACTTACCGTTGAGCACGACCGTGACGGTATATTCGCCCGCATCGAGGGCGGTGAAGTCATAGCTGAATACGCGGTCGGTGCTCGTCGTGCTCTTGACCGTGGAGTTGTTCGGCGCGACGATGGAAACCGTGTAGCGCTGGTTGACGCCGAGGTTTTCGACCGTGACGCCGCTCTCGCTGACGGACACGACGGGAGAACCGTCGTCATAGACGGCATAGAGCGTGATGTCCTCTTCGATGAGTTGTTCGCTGTACTTATAGGAAAGTTTGGTGGGAGAGCCCGATTGGGAAACGTACCAACCGACAAACTCCGCGCCTTCCTTTTGAGGGGTGGGCAGATTGAAGAGCTTGTTGCCGACCGTGGTCATGGCGGCAAGGCCGTCGGTGCCTTCCCCTGCGAACGAGACGGTGAATTCGGGGTCGACGGGCGCCACGAACTGCGCATAGAGCGTGAGATCGCTCGTCACGCGCTGCGAGAAGGAATAGGCGTTGTGACACGCTTCATCCATATACCATCCGACGAACGTCTCCCCCGCCTTGGTGGGATCCTGAGGCTTTGCGACCGTTTTGCCGTTCAAGACAGAACTGCTCGAAACCGCGCTTCCCCCCTTTGTGTCGAAGCGGACCGTGTAATTGACCTTTAAGCGGAACGTGTAGGGATTTTCTTTGTAGGTCAAATTCAGAACGTTGTTCGAAACCGTCCCGCTCACGGCTGCGCCCTCGGTGGGCGTCAGGGTAAGCGTGCCGTTTTCGAGCTTGTATGTACCTTCGGCTTGATCGCCTGCGATCGAATACGTGAAGTAGTTTTCCGAACGTAGCGAGATCAAGTACTCTGTTCCGTTGGCGTCATAATAGTACTCTTCGGTCACAGCGTGATCGGAAGGCTTGTCGACGTTGGCGGGTTTATCGTCATCGCCGCATGCCGCGAAGATCGCTAAAATGCCGATCAATGAAAGCAGAATGCTAAATACCGTCAATAGCTTGCGTTTCATGGATACTTTCTCCTTTCTATATCAATAAAATTTTTTCAAAAATTTTTTGGAAGCGGGTAAGAGTTTTAAGTACAAGCATTCGCTTGTACTGCCCCTTTTTGCGCAAAAAGGGTTTTGACCCTCTCTGCCGAGGAAAAACGGCTCTTTTGCCCGCCTCTCGGGGAATTTTCCGACCCGAAGTCTAAACAAACTCCCACGATTCTTTCATACATTATATCATTGAATGTTTTCGCCTGTCAAATAAAATTCATGCATGAATACATAATTTTTTCTAATATTCGGTATAAATTTTCCGTATACTCACCCGTATATCCGCCCGTTTTTCGCTATTTGTCCCCTGAAAACCCAAAATTTTCCCCCATCGCGGCAATTTTTCCATACTCGGAGCATGCAATCTTGCAGTGCATAACTTTAATTTTTATGCAGTGATTATACATCGCTTATTCAAATTTTCCCGAAAATTGCACCAAACTTTCACCTTTTGTATTTTTTTCAAAGAAAACTGAACGATTTTGGGAATTTCTCCCGTTTTTTTCGCCCGTCCCGTCGGCCCCATGTGAGGCCTCCCCGCGGCCCTCCCCCTTTTCATCAAACCGAGCGCCGCGGAACCCGGCCGCCCCGCTTCATCATATCTTGAAAGAGACAAAGAGGTGACGCATGCGGATCTCCTGCTGTATGATCGTGAGGGATGAAGAGGCCACCCTCCGCCGCTGTCTCGACAGCATCCGAGGGCTCTATGACGAGCTCGTCATCGTCGACACGGGCTCGCGCGACGGCACCCTCTCCCTCGCCGCCGAATTCACGGACAAGGTCTTTTCTCTCCCGTGGAAGGATGACTTCGCCTACGCGCGGAACGAGGCCCTCTCCCACGCGACGGGCGACTATCTCTTTTGGCTCGACGCCGACGACGTTGCGGAAAGCGGCGATTTCTCCGCCCTCCGCGCCTTTTTGGAGCGGGAGACGCCCGACATGCTCTTCTGCCCCTACCGCGTCGGGGCGCTCACCTATGAACGGGAGCGGTTTTTGCGGCGGGAGAAGAATTTCCGCTTCGTCGGGCGGGTGCATGAGGCGGTTCCGCCGCGGGGGAAGGTCCTGCGCTACCCCTTCACCGTCGTCCACCTGTCGAGCGACAAGCCGCGGGGAAGGCGCAATCTCGACATCTACCTCAAATGGGCGGAGGAGGAGCCCCTCTCCCCGCGTGACCTATTTTATTACGGCAGGGAGCTCTATTATCACAGGCACTACACCGAGGCGATCGCCGTGCTCGAACAGATGCTGCGCGGAGAGGGCTGGTATGTCAATCAGATCGCCGCGTGCGAGACGCTTTCCCTCTGCTACGCCGCCGTCGGGGAAGAGGAACTTGCGCTCACGGCGCTCTATCGGAGCTTTCTCTATGGCGAGCCCCGCGCCTTCATCCTGTGCGACATCGGACAGAGGTTTTTGATGAGGGAGAAGTACCGCGAGGCGGCGTTTTGGTATGAGGCCGCGCTCCGCTGCCGCGACCACACGGGCGAGGGCGATTTTGAACTGCCCGACGCACGCGGCATCACGCCCCTCTTGCAGCTCGTCGTCTGCTATTGGCGCCTCGGGGAGACGGAGAAGGCCCTTGCATGCCATAAAAAAACGGAGGCTCTCGCCCCCGCGCATCCGTCGGTCGTATTCAATCATCACTTTTTCGCCTCTTATTCCCCGCGTCTCTCGCCCCCTCCCGAGGAGGGGGACTAAGGGGGTGGGCAACGTCCGCTCATTCTGACCCTGAGCGTCAGCGAAGAATCCCAACAAACGGGCGGACCGCTCATTCTGAGCGTCAGCGAAGAATCCCAGCAAACGGGCGGAACAGCTGCTTCCGTGGGTTTGCTGGGATGCTTCACATGCGTTCAGCATGAGCACGGCGGCGCCCCGCATATTTTCAAAATCTTCTCAAATTTGTTGACTTTTACAGTCCATAGTGATACAATAAAATCGCAACAAGGGTTCCTGTTTCGGCGGTTAGCTCCTTTTTTGGAATCTTCCACAAAAGGAGGTAGTGCTTATGCAAGAGTTATATGATATTCTCCTGCGGCTTTCCGAACTGTTACAACAGCTCGCCGAGCTCATTGAGAGCATTGATTACTTAGCAGTGAAACGCGCAAAAAATAACCGCCCGTAGCCGGCAAGCTGTGGCGGTTATTTTTTTGAATCGTCGGAGCTGACCGCTAAATGGGGTCAAATCCTTGTTGCACCTTTATTATAACCCGTTTTTCCCCTTTTGTCAACACTTTGGGGGAATTTTTTTATCCTGTTTCACCCCAACGCCTCGACGAGGCGCAAAAAGTCGGCGTTGCGGTCAAAGGCCGCGGCGGAAAGCTGCGTTTTGATAATTCCCGCAAATGCCGTGTCGCCCTGCGAGATCGCCTCGGCCGCAAGCGCGATGACGGGGTTCCCCGCGGGGAAGCTCTCCGCCGTCTCCGACATCGCAAACGTGAGCGCGGCCGCCTTCTCCTCGTCGGTCGTGGCAAGCCGATATTTCACCCGCGCCGCATTGCCCGTGAGGATGTCGCGATAGCTGTAATCGGGGGGAAGTTCCTCCATGTTTTCCCCCTTTTCCGTGCAATAAGTGTCGAATTTTTCCTCCGCGTAGAGCACATCCCAGCGCTCCGACGCCTTCTTGTCCTCGCCCTCTTCGGCGGCGACCAAGAACGCCCGCGCGAGACAGTCGACGTCGCCCGACTTCTCGTATTCGCTGTACGCAAAGTTGCCCGCAAGACTCTCCATGCCCATGCGGCCCGTGAAATCCATCATCACCCGCGGCGCGGCAAAACTCAAAATGACGAGAATGAGCGCCCCGCAAAATAAAAATCCGCAGAGCGTGATCACCGCTGTCCGTATGATAAGTTTCTTCATGCCGTCCCCTTTTTCATCAATTTTCCCTCATATTCTACCATAACCGCAAAAAAATTGCAACTGTATCGCCCGCAATGTCATGAACTTTCTGCTTTTTTCATATGGATAAAGCATGAAAAAACTCTTTCTCCCTCTTTTGATGCTCCTCTCCCTTCCCCTGCTTGCGGCGTGCGGAAAGCCCTATGACTACTCCGCCCATGTCTCCGAGCTCCGCTCCGACATCTTTAAGGCCGAGACCGACGAGTTCTCCGTCACCCTCTCCTGCGTCTCCCGCGAGTACCCCTTTGCCGCCGACGGCGTTGCCTGTCCAAAAGCCGATCTCGTGGAGATCTCCCTCGTCCCCGTGCAAAAAAATGACACTTATAGCGTGTTTTTCAAGACTTCGACGGGCGAGCAGGGCGGCGAGGCGGCCTTCCGTAACGCCTGCGGCGACTACTTCTTTTCGGAAAGCGTCACCGCCTTCCCCGAGGGCTCCGTCTCCATCCGCGTCACTTGGAATGACGAGACAAGAGAGGTCACGGCCACTTCCGTCAAGAACCAAAAGACCCTCTCCCCTTCCGATGTGCTCCAAAAAGTCGTGAGCGCGGAAAAGGACAGGATCGACAGAATGACGAGCGGCGGACAGTTCCTCGGCGAATTCCATATCCGCCTTTTGCGACGAGATAAAAATTATTACTATGTCGGGATCGTGGATACCGACGGCGACACTCTCTCCCTCCTCCTCGATAGCGAATCCGGCGAGATCTTGGCAAGAAGAGATAGTAAGGTGTAATAAGGAATAACACCCCTTCCGCCCCTATGGGGCACCCACCCCTCCGAGGGGTGGGCAAGTCTTGGCTCCCCCTCGAGGGGGAGCTGTCACGCAGTGACTGAGGGGGTGGGCAACGCCCGCTCATTCTGAGGGAGCGTGCGGCGTCATGCTGAGCCGCAGAGCGTGAACGAAGTCTACGAGAGTGTGTCCGAAGCATCTCGCCGCACATTTCTATGGCAACATTCCAAATGCGTCATCCTGAGCCGCGCGTAGCGCGTGTCGAAGGATCACCGCATTATAATAAGGTGATGGTTCGACTACGCTACTTCGCGCCTAAGGGCGCTCGTGCCGCCCTTCGACGCCATAAAGAACGTGCGGGCGGGGCACCATGACGCGATTAGAACGCGTTGCCCACCCCCTACCCGTTGCGGCGGCAGGAACCGCCGCAACCCCGTCG
>CANREK010000054.1 GCA_947629605.1 uncultured Clostridia bacterium
CCCCGTCTTTCAGTTCATAGGGAAGGCGAACGGTGACTTCGCCGCCACCGAACTCCGTAACGAGGCTATTCCCCTCTTTCAACGTGATGGCGTAGACATCCTTGCCCTCGACCTTATCTGCGGGAGCGGGAGACTGCGCATTCGCTTCGAGCCCGAACGTGAGATAGCCGTTCGGCAGGGACTTTCTGGCGGTCTCATCCATTTGAATGGATGCGCCGTTCAACTTGACTTCGTCGACACTCTTGGCGCGTTCGGCGGTTGTACTGAGTGTGCTTTCTGCCGAAACCAGCGACTGCTTCGTATGCTGTTCGTTGTATTGGCAGGTATAGAACTCCGTATCTCCCACCATGCTGGCCGATGAGCCGTTTAAGACCCAATTATGGGCGTCGGGATCGGAATAAGTCTCGACACTGTCGGGCTTTGTCGTATGGCAGACGGTGCACTCTTGGTGTCTCTTCCCCTCTGTCGTACAGGTCGCGGGGGTTTCGATGACCGTCTTATATTTATGGTTCCCCTCCACGAGCTGGGTGTGGGTGACGGTGTTGCCGCACAGGGTGCATTGGCCCTTGAGCGTGCGCTCATAGTCGCAAAGGCCGTCCTGAATTTGGGTGAGCTCGCCCTCCTGCTCCCATTGGGTCACGTCGTGGCGAATGGCGTCGCTCTTTTTCTCCTCCTTGGTCTCATGGCAGACTTCGCATGTGTAGATGCAGTAGGTCGCGCCCTTGCAGTAGACCGCTTCATCGCCCTCTTGAAGCTCATCGGTCAGCGTCTCCGAGAGGACATAGCTGTGCTCGACCGATGCGGGCGCCTTGGCGCCGCAGGCGGAACAGGTGCGATCCTGGCAAGCAAAGCCCGTAAAGCTGTGCCCGAGGGCGGGAATGGGCGTCTCGCTCGTCGTGCCGCACTCTGCGCACTTCAAGACCCGTTTGCCCGCGACCGTGCAGGTCGCATCCTCGGACAATTCGTCGTCGGGCTCGAAGATGTGGTCGAGTTTTTCCACGGGCTCGGTGTATTTATCGCCGCACTCGGAGCACTTGAAGGCGTTGACGCCCTCCGCCTTACAGCTGGCGGCCCTGCTGTTTTCGGCATCGGCCACATAGGTGTGCGGAAGTTTGCCGACGGGCGTTTTCTGCACGTCGCCGCAGCGGGAGCAGACCTTGACGATGAGCCCCTCTTCCTTACAGCTGGCGTCCTTGCTCTGCGAGACGTCGAGCGTGTAGTTGTGCCCGAGCGTCGCACAGTCGCCCTCTTCGTCGGGCCCCGGAACGGGGTCGGGATTGGGGTCCACAACGTCCGTGTCGGGCGGGTTGTCTCCCTGATCGTCCTTTCCGCCGCCGCACGCGCCGAAGAGCACGAGCGTAAGGCAGGTAAGGATCATGAGCAGCAGAACCGCAATACGTTTTTTCATAGATTCCTCCATATTTTTTTCGGGTAAATGTTTTTGTTTGTCATAACATGACAAACAGCCCCCATGGGGGCAAAAATTTTCTGTCTCGATTTTCTGCATGATTATTATATTATTTCTTTCTTATTTTGTCAACGGTTTTCGCGCAAAACAGTGTGAATTATTTTCACAAATTTTGTCAAATTTTTCAACATTCGGCGGGCGGCGGGGAGAGCGGGCGGCACGGAAATCTGTCCTTTTCTGCAAAAAAATGAAACTTTTTTTCGTTTCCCCCTTGATTTTTTCGGGATATCGGTTATAATGGAGAAAAGTATGCCTATTTTTTGGAAGGGCAAAATCCATCAAGGGGAACGAATATGAGCGTTACAGCACAAAACATCAGAAACATCGCCGTCGTCGGGCACTCCGGCGAGGGCAAGACCACCCTCTGCGAGGCGATGCTCCTCAATGCAAAGGCCATCGAGCGCATGGGTCGGATCGAAAACGGCACCACCGTGTGCGACTTCGACGAACAGGAGATCGCGCGGCACTCCTCCGTGTCCCTCGCCTGCGCCTATCTGAATTGGAAGGACATCAAGTTCAACCTGCTCGATGTGCCCGGCTTCTACGACTTTGAGGCGGAATTCAACTCCGCCATGCGTGCAAGCGGCGCGGCGCTCGTCGTCATGGGCGCAAACGGCACGGTCACGGTCGGCGCGGAAAAGGCCCTCGACTACTGCTTCAAGCACAAAAAGCCCCTCTTTATCTTCATCAACGGCATGGATAAGGAGAATGCCAACTATCACGGCACCGTTCAGGCGCTCCAAGAGAAGTACAAGGGCAAGATCGCGCCCCTCCAAATCCCCATCATGGAAGGGGAAAAGATGACGGGCTACATCAACGTCATCACGGGCAAGGCGTATAAGTTCTCCGACAAGGGCGTCGCCGAAGAGCCCGTCCCCGCCGCCTATGCGGGCGAACTTTCGGAAATGCAGGCCGTCTTGCAGGAATCGGCCGCCGAAAACGACGAGGAACTTCTCGATAAATACTTTGAGGAAGGCGCCCTCTCCGAGGAAGATACCGTCAAGGGCCTCCGCAAGGGCATCCATACCATCAGCGTCGTCCCCGTCATCGCGGGCAGTGCGCTCCTCAACAAGGGCGTCATCAATCTCATGAATGAGATCGTAAACTACGTCCCCGCGGCCTCCGAACGCGCCGACATCGCCGCCACCGACCTCAAAACCAACGAACAGGTCCATGTGGAATGCGCCGAGGATGCCCCCTGCGCCGCGCAGGTCTTTAAGACGGCCGTCGACCCCTTCGTCGGCAAGATGAACTACATCCGCATCAACCGCGGCTGCCTCAAAACGGGCACCGATGTCTACAATCCCAATACCGACACGACCGAGCGCATCAACTCGCTCTACATCGCCCGCGGCAAAAAGCTCGACCCCGTCACCTCTCTCTCGGCGGGCGACATCGGCGTCGTTGCAAAACTCGCCAACACGGGCACGGGCGATACGCTCTGCGATCCCAACGCTCCCGTCAAGTTCGAGCCCATCGAATTCCCCGAGCCCTGCCTCTCCATGGCCGTCTCCGTCGCCGTGCGCGGCACCGAAGATAAGGTATTCGGCGGCCTCAACCGCCTCGCCGAAGAGGACAAGGGCTTCTGCGTCCGCAAGAATCACGAGACGGGCGAAACGCTCGCCTGCGGGCAGGGCGAAGTCCAGCTCGACATCATCAAGAAAAAATTGAAGTCCAAGTTCGGCGCAGATGCCGAATTCTCCACCCCCACCGTCGCCTACCGCGAATCCATCACGGGCAAGGCCGAGGCCGAGGGCAAGCACAAGAAGCAGTCGGGCGGCGCAGGGCAGTTCGGCGTGGTCAACATCCGCTTCGAACCGGGCGCGGCAGACGGGATCTTTGAATTCGTCGATGCGACCGTCGGCGGTTCGGTCCCCAAGCAGTTCATCCCCGCCGTCGAAAAGGGCCTCCGCGAGGCCATTCAAAAGGGCGTGCTCGCAGGGTTCCCCATGGTCAACCTCAAAGCCACCCTGTTCGACGGAAAATCGCACCCCGTCGACAGCAAGGAGATCGCATTCGTCTCGGCGGCAAGGCTCTCCTATGAGGATGGCATTCCGCGCGCAAGGCCCGTCATTCTGGAACCCATCTGCTCGCTCAAAATCACCGTTCCCGAACAGTACGTCGGCGACATCATGGGCGACCTCAACAAGCGCAGGGGCAGGATCATCGGCATGGATACCGTGGAAGGGCTTCAAGTCGTCACGGCCGAAGCGCCCGAGGGCGAACTCCTGACGTATGCCACCAGCCTCCGCTCCATGACGCAGGGCCGCGGCAAGTTCACGCAGGAATTTGCACGCTATGAACAGGCCCCCGACACCGTATTGCAAAGCCTGAAAAAATAACACTTATAGCACGATTTCCATGAAAAACGGGCGGCCGTGAGGCCGCCCGTTTTGTTATTGCGGTGAGCGCGGCGGGGCGCTCGCCCCGCCGCTCATTCTGAGGGCGTAGCCCGAACCATCACCGCAACAAGCCCTACCCCCTACGGGGGGAGGGTGGCACGGCGTAGCCGTGACGGATGGGGGGATATTGTGGGCGGGATCCCCCCCCCACCACCGCCTACGGCGGAGCCTCCCCCCAAAAGGGGTAGGCCTTGGAAATGCCGGGATGCTTCGCTGCGCTCAGCATGAGCGCGGGGTGGGTCACTCTTTTTTGATTTCAAGAATATCGTCGGCGGAGCAGCCGATGAAGTTGCACAGTTTGGAGAGATTGGCCAGCGTCGGCTGTGCCCTTCCCGACAGGTACTGCGAGACAGATGAGGAATCAATGCCGAGCGCACGTGCAATGTCGATCTTTCTCTTCCCGCTGTGTTCGATTTCAAATTTGAGATTCGCAGTGATCCTTTCGTCAAGACTGAGTTCCATGCCTCTATTTTATTAGGCATTGCTTAAATTTTGCTTGACATTTGAGCATTGCCCAGATATAATTTAAGCAATGCTAAAATAGGAGGAAACAATCATGAGCATAGAAGAACTTGTCGCCTTGATCCGCACGGAGCTCAAAGACGACATCATCGGCACCATTTCCTATGTGGGGAACGTCATCACGGTGGAATTCACCGACGGCGTCACCCGCACCGTCACGGTAGAGTGAGCGCAGAGGTGCGAAAGCAACACCCCTTCCGTCTCGCTACGCTCGACACCCACCCCTCAAGGGGTGGGCAAGGGAAAGGCGGGTCCTTGGCTGCCCCTTGAGGGGGAGCTGTCGCGCTGTCCTTGCGCGACTGAGGGGGTGTCATTCCAATCGCCCCGCCGCATATTCATCACCTCAATTCCGCGCCGAGGGTGGCGCCGAGCGCCTTGACGATCTTCTGGAAAAATCCGTCGACCATCTCGGAGGAGAGCCCCTTGTCGGCGTCGGGGTCGGGCGAAAAAGTCAATCGGAAGGCCATGCTCTTCTTATTGTCGCCGATCCGCTTGTCGCGGTAGACGTCGAAGAGCTCGGCCTTTTTCACGGCCTTGCAACTGCGGAGAATGCATTCCGTCATCTCGGCGCAAGTGACCTTTTCCTCCACGACGACGGCGAGATCCCGCTCCACATCGGGGAATTTTGGCAGGTTATGGTAGGAAATATCGCTCTTGAACTTCTTTTTCATGCCGTCGTAGTCAAGTTCGGCGACGTAGATCTTTTTGTCGAGAGCGAGCTCGGATGCGAGCTCGGGATGCAATTCACCGAGGAAGCCGACTTCCTTCTCCCCCATCCTGACGACGGCGGTGACGCCGGGGTGCAGGAAGGGCCGCTCGGCCTTGACAAAGGTGAGTTTGAGGTCGAACGCCGCGCCGACCGCCTCGACGGCGCCTTTGAGGTCGAAGAAATCACCCTCGCCCCACACGGCGAGCACGGCCTTCTTTCTCTCCTCGGGCAACGTCTTTAAGGGGAGCTCGTCGGCGAGGTAGACGTTGGCGAGTTCGAACAGCCGTCCGCTCTCGTTGCCGCGGCGCACGTTTCTGACGACATTCCAAAGCATGCTCGGGAGCAAGATCGTCCGCATGACGGAGAGGTCCTCGCTGATGGGGTTGAGAATTTTGATGGCCCTGCGCTCGGGCGCATCGGCGGGAAGGCGGAGAAGGTCGAAGTCCTTGGGCGAATAGAAGGAATAGTTGCACGCCTCCGAGAACCCCTCGTGTTGCAGGGTGCGCTTGAATTTGAGTTCGGTCTCCTGCGCGGGGGTGAGCCCGCCCATCGTGACGGTGGCATTTTTCAAAAATGTGGGACTTATGTGCTCATAACCGTACATGCGGATGACCTCTTCGGCGAGGTCGGGCACACCGTCGACATCCACGCGGTAGAGGGGCACCGTGACGGAAAATGAGCCACCCATGTCCGTGACCCCGAACTCCAAACGCTCCAAAATGCCGTTTGTCTCCCCTCTCGGCACTTCGATCCCGAGCAGGGCATCGATGGCGGAATAATCGCCCGTGATGACCTTCTTTTCGAGGGGAAGGGCGCAGACGTCGGCGTGGTAGGAAGTCACCGTTCCACAGCCGAGCTCTTCCACGAGATGCAGGGCGCGTTGCATGCCGAAATCGGGGGTGTAGAGGGCGTCGACGCCCTTTTCGAAGCGGGCGGAGGAGTCCGACCTCTGCCCGAGGGCGCGGGAAGTCTTTCTCACGCTGTCGCGGGCGAAGGATGCCGCCTCAAAGAACACTTCGGCGGTATCATTCTTGATCTCGCTGTTGAGCCCGCCCATGATCCCGGCAAGCGCGACGGGGCGTTTTTCGTCACATATGAGCAGATTTTCGGGGTGAAGGGTGAACTCCTTTTCGTCGAGCGTGACGATCTTTTCCCCCTCTTCGGCGCGGCGCACGACGATCTCGCCGCCCGTCAAAAAGTTCCTGTCAAAGGCGTGCATGGGCTGTCCGATCTCCAAAAGGACATAGTTCGTGATGTCGACGATGTTCGAGATGGAGCGGATGCCGAGCAGGGCGAGACGCCGCCTCATCCAAAGGGGCGAGGGGGCGATTTCAACATCTTTCACATAGTGGCCGATGTAGCGGGGACAGAGCTTGGGTTCGAGCACCGTGACGGGGACTTTGACGGCCGTCTCTTCCTCCGCATGGCCGAGAGCGGGATAGCGGAGCGGTTTGTTTAAGACCGCGGCGACCTCGCGGGCGATGCCGAACACGCTCTGGCAATCGGGGCGGTTGGCGGTAACGGCGATGTCGAAGATGTAGTCGTCGATGCCGACGACCTTCCTTGCGTCCTCGCCGGGCACGGCTTCCTCGCCGAAGATGAGGATGCCGTTGAACTCCGCACCCGCGTAGAAGTCATCGTTGATGCCGAGCTCTTCCCCCGAGCAGAACATGCCCTCGGAGACGACCCCGCGGAGCTTGCCCGTCTTGATTTTTTGCACCCCGTCCTCATGTTTTACGCTTGCGCCGTCGAGCGCGACGGGCACGAGGGCGCCCGCAAAGACGTTGGTCGCGGCGGTGACGATCTGCTTTTCGCCATAGCTTCCGCAGTCCACACGGCAGACGGTGAGCCTGTCCGCATCGGGGTGTTTTTCACAGGTTAAGATCTTTCCGACGACGACGTTTTCGACGCCCTCGCCGACATAGGTGAGCTCTTCGACCTCGAATCCGCACGAGAACAGCTTTGCCTGCAACTGTTCGGCGGTGATGTCGATGTCGACATATTCTTTGAGCCATGAATAAGGTACTTTCATATTTACTCCTTAATCTCTGAATTGTTCCAAAAACCTCACGTCGTTTTCGGTGAGGAGTTTGATGTTATTGACGCCGTATTTCAGCATGGCGATGCGCTCGATGCCCATGCCGAAGGCAAAGCCCGTGTACTCATCGGGGTCGACGCCGCAGTTTTCGAGCACGCGGCGGTTGACCATGCCCGCGCCGAGGACCTCGATCCAGCCCGTTCCCTTGCACAGGGAGCACCCCTTTCCGCCGCAGACATGACAGCTCACGTCGACCTCGACCGAGGGTTCGGTAAAGGGGAAATAGCTCGGGCGCAGTCTCGTCTTACTGCTCGCGGAGAACATCGTCCTTGCAAATTGGTCGAGCATGCCTTGGAGATCGCAGAGCGTGATACCCTTGTCGACGACGAGCCCTTCCATCTGGTGGAACATGGGCGAGTGCGTCGCATCGTCGTCCGAACGGAACACCCGACCGGGCGAGAGCATCTTGATGGGCGGTTTTTTCCTCTCCATGAGCCGAATCTGCCCCGCGCTCGTCTGCGTGCGGAGGAGAAATTCATCGGTCAGATAGAACGTGTCCTGCATGTCGCGGGCGGGGTGGTCGGCGGGCGTGTTGAGCGCCGTGAAGTTGTAGTACTCGTTCTCGATCTCGGG
>CANREK010000055.1 GCA_947629605.1 uncultured Clostridia bacterium
CATGCCGCAGCCCGCCGCTTTGAGGAGCGCAACGACGCGGGCCATCGCCCCGTCGTCGTCCCCCATCACGATGAGATTGTGGCTGTCGTGGGCGACCGTGATGCCGATCGCGCCCCCTCTGAGCCCGTAGCCCGAGACGAGGCCGAGCCCCATCCGCCCGCTTGCAAAGTGCCGCTCCACGACGGCGAGTTTCAAAAGCTCCGTGCCCTTGACGTCGAGCTCGCCCGCCTTGACGGAGCAAATTTTTTCGTCGGTGAAGAGGGACTGCGGGGTCATTTGAATGGCGCGGACAGTTCCGCCCGTCACGATCTTGAAGTCCTCTTTTGTCACATCCTTGACGCGCACGGTGTCCTTGACGGCCGCGGGAAGGTAGCGCTTGGTGCCGTCGAAGAGCGCTTTGCCGTGCTCCGCGACGAGAACGCCCCGTTTCCAGACGGCGGAAATTTCAAACGTTTCGAGATCTTTTGCCAGCACCATGTCCGCATCGAAGTTGGGCGCGATCGCGCCGACACCCTCGACATGGTAGCACTCTGCGACGTTGATCGTGGACATGGGTATGGCAAATTTCGCGGGGAGCCCCGCACGCACGAGACGGGCCAGCGCGGCGTTGATGTGCCCCTTTTCGAGGTCCTCGGCATGCTTGTCGTCCGAGCAGACGACAAAGCGGCGGAAGTTCATCGCCGTCACCGCCTTGACCCCCTCCTCCACGGAGTTGGTCGAGGAACCGATGCGGATCTGCGCATACATGCCCTTTTCCACCTTTTCGGTAAACTCGTCGGCGGTGAGGCATTCGTGGTCGGTGGTGATACCGCCCAAGAGATAGGCGTTGAGCGCCATGCCGCCAAGGCCGGGCGCATGGCCGTCGACGACCTTGTGAAGGTCGCGGGCCGCCTGCAACTTGCGCAAGACTTCCTCGTCCCCGCCGATGACGCCCGGGAAGTTCATCATCTCGCCGAGGCCGTGGAAGAGGCCGCGCTTTAACGCTTCCTCCGTCTCCTTGCCGTCGAGGAGGGCGCCGCTCGTCTCGAAGGGGGTCGCGGGCACGCAGGAGGGAAGTTGAAGCCTGACGCCGAGCGGATTCACCCCACCTGCCGTGAGGCGGCGGAATGCCTCGGCGATGTATTCCGCCCCCGCGATGCCGCAGACGTTGACGATCTCATGCGGGTCGGCGATGATCGTGCCCGTGCCGCTTGTGACGGCGAGCACGGCGAACGCCTCGGGTGAGAGGAGACTGCTCTCGACGTGAATGTGTGCGTCGAGAAAGCTCGGCAGAAGATAGGCTCCGCCGCCGTCGTATTCTTGCTGCCCCGCATAGTCGCCGATGCCGACGATCTTGCCGTCCGCAACGCCGACGCTGCCCGCTTGGATCTCCCCCGTAAAGACGTTGAAGATGTTGACATTTTTGATGACGAGGTCGCATTTTTCGCGCCCCATTGCGCAGTCGATGAGATGTTTCATGGCTTGATTATAGCATAAACGCCGCAGCCTTGCAACCCCGCGGCGAAAAAAAAGAGATTGGCGTGCGCTCAGGAGGAGCGGTGGTGACCCACCCCCCTACCCCCCCTCCCATGGAGGGGGCATGTGCGGCGGCATTCGCCGCCGCGCTCATTCTGAGCGTAGCGAAGAATCCCAGCAAACGGGCGGAGGAGCTACTTCCGTAAGTTTAACGGGATGCTTCACATTCGTTCAGCATGAGCGGCGGGGCATAGCCCCGCCGCGTTCACCACAATTTCTAATTTTTCATTTTTAATTTCTCTCAGCACTCGATCAACACAACGATCCCCTCTTCCTCGGAGTAGGTGCGGGAGAGAACAAGGGCATCGACGAGGTAGAGCCCCCTGCCGCGCTCGGCATTGAGAGGACTTAAAACGCTCCGTTCTGGCGGGCGGAAGGCATTCTCCCCGCGCACGGAGATCCTGATGCGCTCCTGCCGCTCCACAGAGAGATAGGCCCTGCCGCCGCCATGTTGCAGGACATTGGAGACGAGCTCATCGATGACGAGCTTGCAGTCGAACAGAGCAGATTCGGAAACGCCGCCCATTCCTTCGCAAATTGTTCGGAGCGCCCCGCGCAGCGAGGCGTAACTGTCGATTTCAAAACGCATCACGCCATGCTCTTTTTGAGCTTCTCCCTTAATTTTTCCAGAATTTTGCGTTCCATACGCGAGACATACATCTGCGAGACGCCCATGCGCCGTGCCGTCTCCGCTTGGGAAAGTTCCTCGCCGAAGCGGCAGGCGACGAGCTTTTTCTCCGTTTCGGTGAGATCGGCAAGGGCGGTGGAAACGGCGTCGTGCGTGTCGATCTTCTCGAACACGTCCTCACTGTCGGGAATGACGTCGTAGAAGTTCATGTCGCCGTCCTCGGCGGGTCTGTCGAGAGAGACGACCCCGCCCGCTTCGGCAGAGAGAAGCACATCTTCCTCGCTCACGCCGAGACGGTCGGCGATCTCCTTTGC
This sequence comes from uncultured Clostridia bacterium, assembly GCA_947629605.1. GTDB lineage: Bacteria > Bacillota > Clostridia > Christensenellales > Borkfalkiaceae > Gallimonas. The sequence goes on from CANREK010000055.1 coordinate 2,458, forward strand.
CGTGGGCTTTTTGCCGAGCTCTCTCGTGAGCTCTTCGGCCGCCGCATGCACGGAGGCGCGGAGCTCGGAGATCTTGCGGGGCAGATGGATAAGGCGGGAGCGGTCGCGGAAGTAATTCTTGATCTCCCCCGTGATCGTCGGCGTGATATAGGTGGAAAATTTCAGTCCCTTTCGCTCGTCAAAACGGTCGATCCCTTTGAGCAGTGCAAGGGAAGCGACCTGATAGAGATCGTCGTATTCCACGCCGCGGCCGACGAACTTTTTTGCGAGAATGGCGGCGATATAGAGGTATTTTTCCGCAAGCTGATTGCGAAGCTCCCTGTCGCCCGTCTCGCGGTACCGTTGAAAAAGCTCGCTCTCCGTCATACGCGGGGCCCTATCTTGAAGGAGACGGCACAGAGGTTTCCGTCCCGCTCCGAAGTCTCCACCCCGCCGAGCAGTGCGGAGAGAAGCGCGAGCGAGATCTCATCCTCGGGGCAGCCGTCCGCCGTGGCAACTCCCTTGCCCTCGACGAGGACAGTGAGCCCATCTTCCTCATAAAAATGCACACATGCGCATGCATAGCCCCTGTTCTTTAAGAGGAGCAAGCTCTCGGTGATGCAGACCTTGCAGTCCTCACTGAGGTCGATGTCGAGCCCCTTCATCGCGCACACGCCGCCCGCGGCGAGACGCACCGTCGTCATGAGTTCGCTTTTGAGCGGGAAAGAAAGTTCAAATAACGTATTCATTCTAACTCCATGATGCGGTCGAGCGCACAGATGACGAACAGTTTTTTGAGCTGCGGTTTTAAGGCGGTGAGCCTGAGCGTATGGCCGTCCGCCTTGGCAAGGTTGAGAATTTTGACGAAGGTGCCGAGCGTCGTCGAGTCGATAAACGACAGGCGGTTGCATTCAAACACCAGATCTTTGGGGGATTTTTTGTACTCCCCCATGACGATCTCGAAGAGTTCGTCCGAATTCTCCGAATCGATCTCCCCCGACAGGGAAAAGGTGAGCGGATCCCCGCCCATGATGGTAACTTCCTGCATGTTTCCCTCCGCCGCAAGAACGCGGCCGCTTATGATGTAACGCGAAAGACCCGCGTTCAAACAAATTTTACTCGATTATAGCAAAAAATCCGAAAAATGTCAATTCCCCAAGATGTCGTTGAAAGTTTCCAGCACGAGGTCGGGCCGATCGGGGAACTTTGCGATGTCCTCCCGCTTGGTCTCGCCGGAGAGCACGAGCACGGATCTCATGCCCGCGCGATTCGCAAAGCGGATGTCGGTATGCATCCTGTCGCCGACCATGCACATGCGCTCGGCCCCCACGCCCGTCATGCGGGAGAGCGCCTCGGCCATGTAGGGGTAAGGCTTGCCGACGATGACGGCTTTCCGCCCCGAGGAACGCTCGAACATCGCGAGAAAGGCGCCGACGTCGGGCATGAAACCATAGGAAGTCGGGCAAACGTCGTCGGGGTGGGTGGCGAGAAAGGGCGTGTTTTTGCGCAAGAAAAAGTCCAGCCGCTTGATCTTTTCAAAGGTCAGCGTCGTGTCGTAGGCGAGCACGCAGACGTCGGGCGCGTCCTCCGAGAGCGGAATGCCGCCGCGGGCAAACTCCTTCTTGACGGCGTCCGTCGCGACGAGATAGACCTTGGCGCCGCCGTAGCGCTCTTTGAGGTAGGAGACAGTCGCCATCGCCGAGGTGTACACGAGGTCACCGCGGCCGAAGAGCCCCATGCGCGTGAGTTTTTGGCGGTATTCCGCCTCCGTGCGCGAGGAATTGTTGGTGAGAAAGACGATGCGCTTCCCCATGGCTCTCAGTGCCGTAAGCGTCGTCGGCATGGGGCCGATGGGCGTGCCGTCGAGGTACACCGTGCCGTCTAAATCCAGCAAGAATAGGTTGATTTCGTGCAATAAGTTCATAATTTCTCCATGAGGCCGAAGTCACGGATGACCGATGTGAGCCCGTTGGAACGCTCGGGAAGCGCCCCGAACCTCTTCGGCGGCGCCCCGATCTTGCCGCCCAAACTGCGGTAAACTCTGCGATAGGTTGCGTTTTTTCGGGTGATGAGCGCGAGGTCGCGCAAAAATTCCGCCCTTCTTCCGCCGAGCACGAGCGCCCTGTGAAGATAGACCTCCTCGGTCGGGATCTTCATCCTCGCGTAGGGAAGATTCGCCGCCCTTGCCCGCGCTTCGTAGTCGGGAACGACGAACTTCCGCGGCATTCCGCAACGAAAAAATGCAACATATAGCGCAGTTAACGCCTCAAACGCCGCAAAATTTCCGTGAGAGGCGGCAAGAATTTTCCCCTCGCCTTCGATGAATTCCGCCCGCCGAAGAGCGGCATTTTTTGCGACGATCTCCCTAAGATCCGCCTCGTCGAGGTCCATGAGGAGCGCAAAGGCGTTCTCATCGGGCTCCGCCCCGCCGTCAAAGCGGAAGAGAGCCGCCCTCTCAAAGAGCGCGAGGCGGCACAGGAGCAAACGCGCGTACCCCTCCGCCCGCGTGGGGTAGAGGAGCGATTCGTCGAAACAGACTTCGGCGTCGGCGAGCGGATGGTCGAAAATTTCTCCGCGGAGCAGGGCGCCCCGCCCTTCCAAGGCTCCGTCGAGCGCACAATCGGCGGGAAAAAGCAGACATGGGGTGCGTTTTACGGCGGCATAGAGCCGTGCCGCACGCAGGACATTCTCCCCGCCCGCCGCGATGACGCCCGCCGCCTCGGGCATGGCAAAGAGGGGCAATGCGTCCCCGCCCACGACGCTCACGGTCCGCTCCCCTCTCGCGGCAAAGGCGACGGAGGGAAAGGCGGCCTCGTCGGAAACGAGCAAAATTTTTCCCGCTGTGGCCTCAAAAAAGGCGGGGATCCTCTCTCGGAGTGTGCAAAATTTCACTTCCCCGCCCGCGGCGGGTCTCATCTTTGGCAGAACATCGACAAACGCCATATTCCACCTCAAATTCTCAAATCATTTTTACGATCCCGCATGCCGCGTAGCCGACGGCGATGCCAAAAACCAACATAAACGCGACAATAAGTGCACTTTTTTTGATATTTCCACCCTTGAAGAGCGCGAGATAGCCGAGCCCCGCATTGGCGACAAGACCGCCGAGGAGCCCGCCGAAACCGATCCCGCCGAGCGCATAGACCTCGGCAAGGACCACCGACGAGGCGCAGTTGGGGATGAGCCCGACGAGCGAACAGAGCACGGGCTGTGCCCAATACCCCGCCCCGCTCATAAACGCACCGACGGCCGCGTTGCCCTCTTCCACATTGCCGCCCCCGATGGCGAAAAAGAGGAAGCCGAAGAGGAGATTGACGAGGAGCACGAAGCCCGCGACTTCGAGCGCATGCAGAAGGGGCGAGACGAAAAAGAGGGCGACATTGCTCTCGTGCTTGTGTTCGCAGACGGAGAGCTCGGCGCATTCGCAGCTGCCGTCCTCGTGGGCGTGCTCGTCGTCCTCATGATGATGTTCATGCTCGTGTTCATGTTCATGTTCATGATGATGTTCATGCTCATGATGTTCGGGAATGGGAAGGGCGCGGCGGGAGCAGAGGGCGTCGGCGAGGTAGCCGACGGCGATGCCGAGCACGAGCTTGGAGAGCACGAGCGCGAGGAGCGACCAGAGCTTAAAGCTCCACGCGGCGTCGGAGAGGAGCAGAACGAGAAGTCCCTCGTCGCTCGTCGCGATGAACACGGCAAGGAGCGCCCCGAGCGTCAGGTGGCGGTGCCGATAGAGCTTTGCCGCCATGACGGAGAAGCCGCACATGGGCACGAGCCCCGTCGCCGTGCCGAGGAGCGGCGCCCATTTTCCCGAAAGAAGGCGCGAGGGATGGCCCATCCGCGTCTTGTGTTCCATGAGCTCGATGAGGATGTAGAGCACAAGCAGGAAGGGAAAGAGTTTGAGGGTATCCAAAAGTGCGTCAACGATGACTTCCCACCACATACGCGCCTCCTTTTTTGATTTCTTAGATATGATACAAATTTTTTGGGGAATTGTCAAGAACTTCCGCATGCTGTTTTGTCGCGGGAGGGATTTTTGAGCGGTTGGTGCCGTCATAACCACGCCGTGCGCTCATGCTGAACGCCCCGCGTCATTCTGAGCCACGGGGTTCATAAAGAGTACGGGTGCAATTCCGAAGAATCTCGCGGGGCGATTACGGACCATTCTAATAGCGTCATCCTGAGCGTAGTCGAAGGATCCGCCTTATTTCTCTTTGCTGCGGTGATGGTTCGACGGAGCTCACCATGACGTGATTGTACGGTGCCGTAGAATGTGCGGCGAGATGCTTCGGACATTCTCTCGTAGACTGCGTTTGGGTTTTGCGGCTCAGCATGACGCCGCACCCCGCCACAATTTTTCATTTTTCATTTTTCATTTTTCATTCATAGAAAAAGAGCGACTGCGAAGCAATCGCTCTTTCGTGTTTCAAAGATTATTCCTGCGGATCGGCGGGAGTGTCGTCGGTGGGCTCTTCCTCAGCGGGAGCTTCCTCGGCGGGAGCCTGTTCGGCAGCTTTCTTGGCGAGCTTTTCGTCGCGCCTCATCTGCTTTTTCATCTCCTTGGTGACGACGCGGGCGGCATCGATCTGCGCCTTCATCTCCTGCGGCGTGGGCGGCACGAAGGATGCGCCCTCGGCATTCTCGGGGATGACGTCGTAGTGCTCGTCGCGTTCGAGAAGGGTGGCCTCGGTGTAGCCGTCGAAGAGATGGATGTGGCGTGCGTCGAATGCGAGCTTGACGATCTGGCCGAGCTGGACAGAGGCACGCGAGGAGATCTTGGCGACCATCTGCGCGGCGTTCTCGACGACGGAGGTCTTTTCGCTCTCGAAGTCGAGGTCGCAGTAGATCTGCATTTCGGCGCCGAGCTTTTCGATGACATCGATCTTGGCCGTGACGACGGTCTCGGGCGAGGTGGCGATGAAGCGTTCATCCTCATGAATGTCCTCGGGGCGAACGCCGAGCGTGACTTCCTTGCCGGTATCCTTGTATTCGTCGAGGTTCTTGATGCGCTTGACCATCGTTTCGGGGAGAAGGATCCTGTTTCCGCCGATGAAGTTGACATAGATCTTGCCGTTCTCGGAGGTGATGGTGGCGTTCTTGAAGAAATTCATCTGCGGCGTGCCGATGAAGCCCGCGACGAAGAGGTTGATGGGATAATCGTAGAGGTTTTGAGGGGTATCGACCTGCTGCAT
>CANREK010000056.1 GCA_947629605.1 uncultured Clostridia bacterium
AATGCGGGCGGGGCAGGATGACGCGCGGGTCGGCTTCCGTTTCGCCGCGCGGCGAGCAAAGAAATGTTCGAAACTTCTACTCCTCATCAAACACAGACAGCTGTTTTTTGACGGACTCGGGCATCTTCATGCCCATGTGTTCGTAGCCGCCCTTCAAGCAAATTCTGCCCCGCGGCGTGCGGGCGATAAAGCCGAGCTGGATGAGGTAGGGCTCATAGACATCGAGAATGGTGTTGACATCCTCGTTGATGGTCGCGGCGAGCGTATCGAGCCCCGCGGGTCCGCCGTTGAATTTTTCGATGAGCGCACGGAGAAGATTTCTGTCCGTCTCGTCGAGGCCGAGCCCGTCGATCTCCATTCTGCGGAGCGCCCTGTCGGCATCTTCCTTGGTGATGGCGGTGCTTCCCTTGACGGCGGAGAAGTCTCTGACGCGCTTCAAGAGCCGATTGGCAATGCGGGGGGTGCCGCGACTACGGCGGGCGATCTCGTAGCTTCCCCCCTTCTCGACGGAGATGCCGAGCGTCTTTGCCGAGCGGTCGACAATCTGTTGCAGTTCCTCGGGCGTGTACATGTCGAGGCGGCAGATGATGCCGAAGCGGTCCCTGAGCGGGCTCGACAGCATGCCCGCCCGCGTCGTCGCGCCGATGAGCGTGAAACGTTTGAGCGGAAGGCGGATATTCCGCGCCATGGGCCCCTTGCCGACGATGATGTCGAGCGCATAATCTTCCATGGCCGAATAGAGCGTCTCCTCGACGGTGCGGTTGAGACGATGGATCTCGTCGATGAAGAGCACGTCTCCCTCGTTGAGATTGGAGAGAATGGCGGCGAGGTCCCCCTGCCGCTCGATGGCGGGGCCCGAGGTCAATTTGATCTGCGTGCCCATCGTATTTGCGATGATGTGGGCGAGCGTCGTCTTGCCGAGCCCGGGCGGACCGTAGAGGAGCACATGATCGAGCGCTTCTCCCCTCTTTTTGGCCGCCGCCATGTAGACTTTGAGATTCTCTTTGACCTTGTCCTGCCCGACATAATCTTCCAGTGTCTTGGGGCGGAGTACGTTCTCTTCGAGATCGTAGTCGTTTTTATTCCCCGAGAGCAACCGCTCATCGGTCATCTGTTCGTCAAAATCGTCAAACATAGATCACTCCTTACATTCCCCGCAGGGCGAGGGCGAGGACTTCCTCCACGGTCTTGGCGCCGTTTGCCTTGGCGCGGTCGACGGCGCGGGCGCTCTCCTGCCGCGTGAATCCCATGCCCATGAGGGCGGAAACGGCATCCTCGTCATCCGAACTTACGGGCGCGGAGACCCTTCCCCCCACGCTGTCCACGCCGAGGAGTTCATCGGCGGAGATCTTGCCGTGAAGTTCCAAGATGATGCGCTCGGCGGTCTTTTTGCCGAGCCCCTTGACGGCGGAGAGACGCTTGGTGTCGGCGGCGGCGATGGCCTCGGAGACCTCGGAGGGGCGCATCGAGGAGAGCACGCTCATCGCGAGCCTTGCCCCCACGCCCTGCACGGAGGTGAGCTTCAAAAAGAGGGCCTTCTCCTGCGGGTCGGCGAAGCCGAAGAGGGTGATGTCGTCCTCGGAGACTTTGAGGTAGGTGTAGACCTCGCCCTCTTCCCCCTTTCTGACGCCCGAGAGGTTGGAGAACGCCGCCCCCGAGCAGACGACTTCGTACCCCACGCCGTTCACTTCCATGAGCACATACGCGGGATCGAGATATTTGACTGTTCCTTTTAAGTAGCCGATCATAGTTTTTCCTCCCGATGGATATGGGAAATTAAAAATTAAAAATTATAAATGAAAAATTGCGGTTGAGCGGCGCAATTCTGCTCAACAGCCCAATGGGCTGTGAGCTGCGCCGCGACAGGAGGCGTGGCCTCGCCGACGGGTTGCGGCGGTCCCTGCCGACGCAACAGGTAGGGGTGGACAACGCATTCCAAATGCGTCATCCTGAGCCGACGCGCCCTTGCGTCGTGTCGAAGGATCACCGCAGCAATAATAAGGTGATGGTTCGACGGAGCTCACCATGACGCAATTTGGAATGTTGCCGTAGAATGTACGGCGAGATGCTTCGGACACTCTCTCGTAGACTGCGTTCTTACTCTCCTGCTCAGCATGACGCCGCACGCAAAAACGGTGACCCGCCCCCACCCCCTCCCATGGAGGGGCACCGCGCGGCAAGCAAAGAAATGTTCGAAATCATTCCAAATCACTGCGCGTGGCAGGGTCTCCCTGCCTAAGTCATAGGGCTCCCAAAAATATTGCAAAGCAAGATTTTTGGGAAAAGGAGCGACCTGCGTTCAAAGCGACGTTTTTGCGTGAACGCAAAAACACGCAAACTACGCAGTGTCGCGACGCGGTACCCTACGGGAACCTTAATGTCCTTGCATATAACGTTTCCGCGGCCCACCCGATTGATGCACAAAGTACTTTCGCTCGATGAATTCTTTTCGCCCTTGAAAAGAATTCATCGAAACCTATTTCACCCCAAACATCGACGAAAATCTGCTCGTAAAGGCGTGGCAGAGGGCGACGGCGAGGGCGTCGGCCGCGTCGTCGGGCTTCGGAATGGCGGAGAGGCGCAGGTGCGAGGCGACAATGCGCTGCATCTGCTGTTTGTCCGCGCCGCCGTACCCCGTGAGCGCCTGTTTGATCTGGTTGGGCGTGTACTCAAAGATCTTGCCGCACCGCTTGTTGCAGGTGAGGAGCATCACCCCTCTCGCATGCGCGACAGCAATGCCCGTCGTGATGTTCTTGGAGAAAAACAGCTCCTCCATCGCCGCCTCGTCGGGGCGGAATTTGTCGAAGATGGCATTGAGCTTTTCTTCGAGAATGCACAGCCGTACGGGGAAGCTCTCCGATGCGGGCGTCTTGACGGCGCCGAAGTCCACGGGGGCGCAATTCCCCCGCGCATCCTTCTCGATGACGCCGTAGCCCATTGTCCCAAAACCGGGGTCGAGCCCCAAAATTATCATAGATTTATTTTACAGGAAATGAAGAGATATGTCAAGAAATTCTCATATTTTATTCTCGCCGCTTGCTTTTTCCCGCAAAACGGAGTAGGATAGAGATATGGCAGACATCGAAGCAAACGTCAAAAAAATTTTGCAAGAACTGAAAGGCGGCAATGCCTATGGGGAAGCCGTCACCCTCGTCGCCGCGACCAAGACGCGGACCGCGGAGGAGATCAACCGCGCCATCCGTGCGGGGATCACTTGCGTCGGCGAAAACAAAGTACAGGAATTCCGCGATAAGTACGATTCTTTGGAGAAGGCCGAGCGGCACTTCATCGGCAATCTCCAAGCCAATAAGATCAAATATCTCCTCGGAAAGTGCGACCTCATCCACTCCGTCGGGGATGTCCGTCTCGCCGAAGAGATCTCCCGCCTCGCCCTCTCCCGCGGCATCGTGCAGAACATCCTCATCGAGATCAATTTGGGGGAAGCGCAAAAGGGCGGCATTCCCCTCGACGAGGCAGACGCCTCTTACCGCCATATCAAGACGCTCGAAGGCGTCAAGGTCAGGGGGTGCATGGCGATGCTCCCCGCCGAGGATGAGCAGGGCTATCTCGCCGCGCTCTGCAACAAAATGCGGCAGTTCTTTGAGGCGCATCGCGAACGGGACGACGGATTTGCATATCTGTCGATGGGCATGAGCGGGGACTATCGGCTCTGCCTCGACCACGGCTCCAACATGGTCCGCCTCGGCACATGTATTTTCGGCGCCCGACCCGCGCGTGCCGCAGAATGAGCGGGCCCTCCGTATACAACGCACCTCGCGCGTGCCGCGCACGCGCTCATGCTGAACGAACGTGAAGCATCCCGTTAAACCTACGGAGCAACATGCCGCCCCGCGTCATTCTGAGCCACGGGGCTCATAAAGAGTACGGGGGCTATTCCGAAGAATCTCGCGGGGCGATTACGGACCATTCCGATTGCGTCATGGTGCCCCGCCCGCACGTTCTTTATGGCGTCGAAGGGCGGCACGAGGAGCGTAGCGACGAAGTAGCTCCGTCGAACCATCACCTTATTATAATGCGGCGGATCCTTCGACTTCGCTCAGGATGACGTAATCGGAACGGTGCCGTAGAACTGTGCGGCGAGATGCTTCGGACACCCTTCCGTAGACTGCGTTCATGCTTTTCAGCTCAGCATGACGCCGCACGCACCTGCTTCCGCCCGTTTGCTACCCTTTGTCTACGCCTCAGAATGAGCGGCGGTGACCCACCCCCTTAATCCCCCTCCCACGGAGGGGGCGAGCTCAGCATGACGCCGCACTCTCCCTCAGAATGAACGCATCCGTTTAATTTTTCATCAAACTGCACCATAATTCAAACAAGGAGAAACCATGCCTTCGGCGATCACACATGAACTCATCGCAAAGAGCGCGGCGGCGCTGCTCGGCCAAGAGGAGCGGCGGTGCATCTCTTCCGCGCCCGACTATTTCTACCTCGGCGCACAGGGGCCCGACCTCTATTTCTTCTATAAACCGCAGGAGACCAAGCGGAACTTTGGGAAACTGCTCCATCGCGGCGGCGTGTACCGTTGGTTCGAGGCGCTCCTTGCCGCCCTCGACGGCCGCACGGGCAAGGAAAAAGACAAGTGCCTTGCTTATGCGCTCGGCTTCTGCACCCATCTCGAAGCGGACGCCGCCTTTCACCCCTTTGTCTATGGCTATTTGAAGGAGCGCAGTCTCAAAAAGAGCGAACATCAACGCATCGAAAACGATTGGGATGTCTACTTTGCGGCGACGTTGGAGGAGAAGGAAGTGCGGGGCTATCGGTGGCCCTTTGACATCAAGACCATTCTCCGCGAGGGCGTGCTCTACGCATATCTTCGCGACGCCGCACGCATTTGGGGCAAAAAAATCGCGAAGGGCGCATTCAAACGCTGCCTTCGCTTCTTCCGTTGGTATCTGAAACACTTTCATAAAAAGCATTTTCGGTATCTGCTGCCGATCGTGCCGTCGCTCTATCCCCACCGCACGCCCGACCCCGACGTCATCGAAAATCCCCTCTTTGCGCGTCTTGCGGGGGAGAAAAACGCCGATGCGCTCTATCTTGCCGCCGCCGAGCGGGCCGCAGCGCGGATGAAGGAATTTTTGTCCGCCGCGAACGGTGCGTCACTCACCCCCGCCTTCTCCCGCCACTTGCTCACGGGAGAGGAATTGGGAAATTAAAAATTGAAAATTAAAAATGAAAAATTGCGGTGGAGTGCGGCGTCATGCTGAGCTGTGGACTACAAACGCAGTCTACGAAAGTAAGTCCGAAGCATCTCGCTGCACACTTCTACGGCACCGTTCCAAATAGCGTCATCCTGAGAGTAGTCGAAGGATCCGCCTTATTCTCGCTGCCCCTTGTAGGGGAAGTCCCCCGAAGGGGGAAAGGGGTTTCAAAACCCCTCAGTCACCTATGGTGACAGCTCCCCTACACCACCCCACAAAAATACCGCGTCTTTTTGTGGGGACCCCGAGGGGCGCCAAGGGAAAGCGGTGATGGTTCGACGGAGCTCACCATGACGCTATCGGAATGGTCCGTATTCGCCCCGCGAGATTCTTCGGGTCAAGTCCCGTACTCTTTACGGCCCTACGGGCTCAGAATGACGCGGGCGCCAAGGGAATGCGGTGACCCACCCCCTTAGTCCCCCTCCCACGGAGGGGCAAAAAGGAACCCCCTCCCGAGGAGGGGGGTAGGGGGGTGGGCAACGGTCATCACGCTCAACTTCTCTTCGAATATTCACAACCGCAGTAGTTTTGGCGGTATAAGTCGTATTTTTTGGAGAGTTCGATGGAGTGCAAATAGCCGTTCCGCTTCTTGAAGTCGGAGGGAAGATAGCGTACGCCGTACTTCTCTTCGAGGGCGAAGCCGATGGCATTGAGCGCCTCGCTGTCTTTGAGGGGGGAGACGGTGAGCGTCGTGCCGAAAAAGTCATATCCCCTCTTCTTTGCCTCCTGCGCCGTGCGCTCCAAGCGGAGAAGATAGCATCGCTTGCACCTCGCGCCGCCCTCGGGCTCATTTTCATACCCCTTGGCGATCGCCTCGAATGCCTCTTTCTCGTAGTCGCAGTCGAGAAGGTCCGCCGCCCCCGTCTCTTTGAGGAGCCGTATCTGCTCATTTTTTCGGTGAAGATACTCCGCCTCGCTGTCGAGATTGGGGTTAAAGTAAAAGACGGTCGTCCTGAAAATCGGGGCGACCTGCGTGAGACAATAGCTCGAACAGGGCGCACAGCAACTGTGGAGAAGCAGCCGCTTCCCCGCGCTCACGCTCAAAATGTCGAGCATCTCTTTGTCGTAATTTCTCCTGTTCATCGGGAAGAGGCTTATTTCTTGTCACCGTCCGCGCCGTCGAGCTCCGCCGCCTCATCCGCATCCTCAAAGTCCTCGTATTGGTTGCAGAATTCGGCAAAGACCTCGTCCAAAAGGGCGTCGTCGTCGATAGTTTCGAGCTCCTCGTCGTTCTCGCCGCCGACAAGGTGATAGATGACGATCTCGTCGCCGCCGTCCTCTTCGTCCTCCTCGGCTTCCTCGGCCTCCTGCACGGGGGTCAGAGCGACGTACCATTCTCCCTTGTATTCAAAGGTGAGAAGGTGCTCAAAGGAGAGCTCCTCGCCCTCTTCGTTGACGAGCGTCACGATGTTGTCGTCGTCGTAGTTGCTGGTTTCCTCTTTCATGGTTTCACCTCTCTTTGCAGTTTCAAGATATCGTTCGAGAATGTAGGCCGCCGCCAAGGAGTCCACATTCTTTTTCTTTTTGTCGCGCTTGGCGCTGATCCCCATCGTTTGCAGATCCCCCCTCGCTTGCAGGGTGGAGAACCGCTCATCTTCGAGCGACACGGGAATGCCGACGATCTGTTCGAGGGCGGAGACGAACTTCCTCGTCTTTTTGGTCTGGTCGCTCTCGGTGCCGTCGGCGTTGAGGGGAAGGCCGCAGACGATGCGCTCCGCCCCGTGCGCCTTGGCGATCTTTGCGATCTCTTCCACGTCTCTATGGAAGTCCCCCGTGCGGAAGTAGGTGTCCGAGGGCATGGCGTATTCGTTGAAGGGGTCGGAGACGGCGACGCCGATGCGCCTGTCGCCGATGTCGAACGCGACGATGTGTTCCATGTGGGCATTGTAGCACAGTTTCGCCGTTTCGTCAACCGTTTTGGAAGGATGTGCACATGCGGTCGTTGCCCACCCCCCTACCCGTTGCGACGGCAGGGACCGTCGCAACCCCTTCGGCGAGGCCACGCCTCATGGAGCGGCGCCCCTCACAGCCCACAGGGCTGTTGAGGAGAATGGCGCCGCTCCGCCCCTCGGGGGGGGCATGCGCACGGCATACGCCGTGCGCTCATGCTGAGCGAACGCGAAGCATCCCGTTAAACACACGGAGCAACATGCTTCTTGTCCATTTTACTCCGCCCGTTTGCTGGGATTCTTCGGCCCCTGCGGGGCCTCAGAATGAGCGGCTGCGGTGACCCCACCCCCCTCCCACTGAGGGGCATGGGTGGCGCGAGGCAAAAAAACAGCGACATATGC
>CANREK010000057.1 GCA_947629605.1 uncultured Clostridia bacterium
CTATTTTTTGAACCAACTTTCGCAGGAACAACTGAACAATGTCCTCTTCCCGCTTGCCGACCTTCAAAAGGAAGAGGTGCGACGCATCGCAGAAAAAAACGGCCTCGCGACGGCCAAAAAGAAGGATTCCACGGGTATCTGTTTCATCGGCGAGCGCAACTTCCGCAACTTTTTGAGGGAATATCTGCCCGCACAGCCGGGGAAGATCCTGACCCTCTCGGGCGAGGAAGTCGGCGAACACATCGGGCTCATGTACTACACCCTCGGCCAGCGCAGAGGCCTCGACCTCGGCGGAAAACGGGGGGAAGAGGGCAGATGGTTCGTCGTCAAAAAGGACTTGGAGCACAACATTTTGTATGTTTCCCACGGCGACGAGGGGCCGCTCTACTCCCACGGGTGTGAGGTGTCGGGGTTCAACTTCATCCCGTTCCCGCCCGACGCGGAGGAATTTTGCTGCCGCGCAAAGTTCAGATACCGTCAGGAGGAGCAGGGGGTAAAGGTCGCTAAAATCGACAATAAGTCGCTGAAAATTACCTTTGACGCGCCCCAACGCGCCGTCACGGAGGGACAGTATGCCGTGCTCTACGACGAGACGCAGTGCCTCGGCGGCGGCGTCATAGAGAAAACGTGGTAAAGAATTACCGCCGCGCTCATCCTGAGCGCAGCGAAGGATCCCGGCAAACGGGCGGAGTAACATTGTACTTCCGTAGGTTTGCTGGGATGCTTCACGTTCGTTCAGCATGAGCGCACGGCGTATCGCCGTGCATGCCCCCTCCGAGGAGGGGGGTAGGGGGGGTGGGCAACGCCAAATGCTCCCCCCATTCCGCAAAAAATAAATGTATAAAATTTCTTTCATGTGTCGATAACTTCCGTGCAAGGTCACGGAGGTTATTTTTATGAAAAAAATCGCAGTTATTGCACTGTTTGCGGTCGCCGTCGTCGGAATTCTCTGCTTCGGCATGCAGAAAAGCGAGACGCAGAACGCCGACTATCTGCGCGTACATATCCGCGCCAATTCCAATTCGGAGACCGACCAAGCCGTCAAATATCGCGTGCGCGACGCGGTGGTGGAATTCCTCACGCCCACCGTTGCGGAATGCGAGACCAAGGCCGAAGCCATGGCGGCCGTAAAGAGACAGCTCCCCGCCATTTCCGCCGTCGCCGATGAGGTTTTGCGGGAGAACGGCTTCTCCTACGGCGCACGGGCGAGCCTTCGGCAGGAGGAATTCCCCACCCGTGTATACGAAAATGCGACGCTCGACGCGGGCATGTATGACGCGCTCATCGTGGAGCTCGGCACGGGCACGGGGGATAATTGGTGGTGCGTCGTCTATCCGCCCCTCTGTTTCACCGCGGGGAACGGGAATATCGTCTATAAGTCGAAGATTTTGGAGATCATCCACCGCTTTTTCGGCGAATGAGGGGACTCTCTTTTGAGGGAATTAAAAATTAAAAATGAAAAATTAAAAATTGCGGTTGGGTGATTGAGAATGGCGCGGCGGGCATATAGCCCGCCGCGCTCATCCTGAGCGCAGCGAAGGATCCCGGCAAACGGGCGGAGAAACATTATGCTTCCGTAGGTTTGCTGGCCTTCACGTTCGTTCAGCATGAGCGCCAACCGCTCATTCTGAGGGAGCGTAGCGACCGAAGAATCCCGGCAAACGGGCGGAGTGTTCAACATAAGCCCAAAAAAGATCCCCGCGGGGTGCGGGGAACGGGGGAATCAACAAAAAGGGACAATTCAATCAACTTATTTTTCTCTGCCGAGGACAAAATCGACGGAACAGCCAAAATAATCGGCGAGTTTGACAACGGATTCCAGGCTCGGCGAATAGACGCCGTTTTGCCAATTAAAAAACACGGAGTGCGTGATCGGCACTTCCTTGCAGAGCCGATATTTCTTGACATGGTAATATTCCAAAAGAAAGGCAAGCTGCGCGGGGAAGGGCGGAACAGGCAAAAAATTCATATGTTGCAGTTCGGGCGTTCTGCCGAGAAGAAAGTCCAGCGAGCAATGAAAACAGTCGGCCATTCTGATGAGCACGGCGATGTCGGGCAACTGCCCGCGCAGGTAGGAATAGGCCGCGACCTCACTGACGCCCACTCTCTCCGCAAGCATGGAGATCGTGAGATGATTGTCAAATAATAAATCTCTTAAATTTTCGACAAAATTCGACATATGTTCCATTTTTCCGTGAAAATCTCCTATTGCAATTATGTCCTGTTTGGATTATAATCAAAGCGCATTAAAGCAAACAGGACATATTTTTATAAGGAGAAAAAAAGATGGAACAAATGAAGTACAGTGTGACGGTCGACCAGATCCTGAACGATTTGGAGACGTTGACGGACGGCATCTTTGAGGCCGAAATCAAGCGGAGCGAGGCGGAACTATTGCTTACTTTTTCTAACGGGCAGACCTTCCGCATCCGCGTCGAGGACATTTCCAAGTAATTTGAAAGACCGCTTTCTTGCAAAGAAAGCGGTCTTTCATGAAAGGGAACGATGCGGACTTAACTGCCTTCACGGCCGTTCAACATAACCCAAAAAAAAGATCCCCGCGGGGTGCGGGGATCGGGGGTGTAATGTTCAAAAAACATCACTTATGTGCGATCAAGAAAGGGGCGGCGCGGGGGGAACCGTGGAGGCTTTCCACTGCACCGTAAGTTCGCTGCCGACCAAGACGAGTTCGAGCGTCTTGGTGCCGATCGAGACCGTAAGCGTCACCGTGTCGTCGGCGCCGCGGGAGAGGAGATACGTCTGGCACTCCGTGGCGTCGCCTTTGATGCGATAGAGAGGCACTTTTCCGCCTTCCTTGGAGAGGCAGACAATGACGGTGTCGTCGTCGAGCGTCACTTCCCCATCCGGGATGAAGTCGCCGTAACCCCATGCGTTGCTCTCCGCCGTGGCGGTATCGGTGCCGTTCGAGAGCGTGATCTGACCGTTGTCGAGCGTCAGTGTGTAGTTGACGGGCGTGGGGTCGGGGAAGCCCATGACGGAGAAGGAGAGCGTCTGCTTTCCGTCGACGAAGGTGAGCTTCGGTGTGGTGAGGATCGGGCTACCGTCGATCGTGATGTCGAAGGAAGGGGTGATATTCGCACTGATCGCCGATGTGGAGACCGCGATCGTCTCATCGCCGAGGGTATAGGTCCCGACGAATTCGAGGGGCGTAAACTTCGCCTTCGTGTACGCCACGGGGGTGTCATTCGCGGTGAGGGTGACGCCGCCTTCCGCAAACACGGCCGTGTAATTTGTTTCGTCGATGCCGAATGTCGCCGTCGCACCGTCGAACGTGGGGGTGACGGTCTCGCCGTCGAGGGTGATGTCGCCGTTCCGTTCGAGCACGAGCTCGCTGTCCTCGGCATAATAGCTGCCGACATAGTCTTTGAGCGCATCGGGGGAATAGACGATATCCATCACCTTTCCGTACGCCCAATCATAGATGTAGGCATAGACATAGCTCTCTCCCGAGGTATTGAAGCCGATGCGAAATGCTTCGCGGTCGTCCTCATCGATATAATATTCGAGATAGTAATCATATTCTTGAAGCGTGACGGCGGAGTTGCTGTCCGTGTTGTCGGTCGTGGCGATCTTGAATACGCCGTTTTCGTCGAGGGTGAAGGTCTCGTCGAAGTATTCGCCGTGGTAGGTGTACGAGGAGCCGAGCGCCTTTTCGTACACGTCCGTGGGGACATAGGAGAGTTGATAGGCATCTCCCGTCGAATCTATTTCCATTTCGAGCAAAAGGCCGTTTCCGTCGAGGGAGAGAGAATAGTAATAGAGTTCGGTGATTTTGCCATTCTCAAAATCGGCATCGGCAAAGGACATTGCGGGCATCGCGTATTCCTCATAGGTGTCATCGTCGATGCCGTAGTCGATATCCCAGAAGAAGTGGACCTCGACGCCGTCCAAAAGCAGCAATTTGGTGTCGCCGGACAAGTCGAAGGTGATCGTGGAGGGCTCCGAACCGCCCGTGGTATAGCTTCCTTCGAACAAGGCCGCCATATCGTCGACAATATCGGTCGAATAGTAGACCGAATAGATGCCGTACGCTTTGTAGTCCTCATCGTAGACCATGGTGGCGTACATGCCGTCCGCCAAAATGGTGAGAATATACGTTTCCTCGGCGTCTGCGTCATAGTATTCCAAACCGACCGTTCCGCCGTAGCCGTCGTCGACATAGACAAATTTGCCCTGCGCCGTTACGGGCTCATAGGGCCCTTTGCCGTCGTCATAGAGATCGACCGTCACCTGTTGATTGTCGGAAACGGATACCGTGTCCCAATTATCCGTCACTTCGATGCCGAGGTAATACTCACGTTCCTCGGACCAGATGACGGTGCCTTCGGTCGTTGTGCCGTCCTTGACGCAAGTGTACGCCATGGCGACATCCGTGTCCTCGTAGAGGCTGAACTTGACGGCGCCGAGGGAGCAGTCAAAGGTAAAGACGATCTCGCCGTCCTCAAAGGCGACGGTGAGCGGGACAGTCTCGCTCTTTGTGCCCTGTGCCACCGTGATCTCCGTGTCATCTTCCGCGGAGAACATCGCGCTGCCGTCTCCCGTATACCAATCGGCCACGATGAATGTACTGTCGTAGTAGACGAGCATGGTCCTTTCACTGCCGACGAGATAGCAATCCGCGCCGAAGAGTTGGAGCATATACTCCTCCTCGCCCGCCGTAAAGACATAGCCCGCGCCGCTTGCCGTCTGTTTGAGTTCATAGGTCGCCGTGGCGCCGCCGAACTTGATGGAATCCTCCGCGACGGAAAGACGGCCGGCGTCACTGAAATAGTCGCCGAGGGCGTCGAATTCATAGGGGATCAAGTCGTAGGCCCCATAGTAACCGTCATCGACCTGAAACGAGGTGTCCGTATATGTAAAGGTATATCCGCCATACTCATCATAGCCTTCATAGGTGATCACGGCTTTGCCGTCCTCATCGATGGAGAAGGCCGTCTCGCCGTCGCCCGCACCCATTTCATAGATACCGTCGTAATCGGGAGCATAGTAACCCCAAGCGAATGTGCCGTCGGATGTGATGACGGGGTCGATGGAATAGTACACATACGACCATTCGTCGTCCTCTGCCCAAGAACCCGCAAGGGCGTCGGGCGAGATCTGGAAGGTGTCTACTTCCTCGCCGTCCGCGTCGCTCATTTTGAGCTTGCCGCCGTCGAGTTGCAGCGTATAGGCAGCGCCGTCCGCCTCGACGGAGATCACGGCCGTTTCCCCTTCGCCCGTCATACTCTTGACGGTGAAGCTCTCCGCTTCCGAATAGGCGGGAACGCTGAGGTCGAGCACGCCGTCGGCGCTCACCCATTTTGCCGCAAACACGCCGAGATCGACGGGCTCGGAGGGCGTGTCGTCGTCTTTGCCGCCGTCGTCGTCTTTGCCGTCGTCGTCTTTGTTGTCGTCGTCTTTGTTGTCGTCTGTCTTGTCGCTGCCCTGATCATCCGTCACGCCGGAATCCGCAGGGGGGGGGTCAGACGGCTTATCGTTACATGCCGCGACGCCGAGGGCAAGGCAGAGCATCATGAGCAGTGCAAGAAATGCCTTGACGAATTTTTTCATAAAAAACCTCCTGAAAATTGTGTATATTATAATGAATATATTCGGGAATGTCAAATAAATGAGCAAAAAAATTCAAAAAAATTCACAGAACGGATTTTATAATGTAAAAATCACAAATCTATGCAAAAATTATTCATCTTTGTACAAATTTTGACAGTTTTGAGAATTCAAAACCCTTGCCAAAATTTTTCCGTTTGTGGTATAATTCTGACATTATGGAAAACATTGCTCAAACCATTGCCACCGAACTCAACCTCAACGAGACGTATGTGCAAAACGTCATCACCCTTCTCGACGAGGGAAACACCGTGCCCTTTATCGCCCGCTACCGCAAGGAGATGCACGGCGCCATGGACGATCAGGCCATCCGCACCCTCGCCGACCGTCTCGAATATCTCCGCGGCCTCGAAGAGAGGAAGAAGGAAGTCATCAAGACCATCGACACCCGCGGACAGCTCACCCCCGAGCTCGAACAGTCCATTCTCGCCGCAAAGACGCTGGCGGAAGTGGAGGATCTCTACCGCCCCTTCAAGCAAAAGCGCAGAACAAGGGCCACGGTCGCAAAGGAGAAGGGCCTCGAACCCCTCGCCGCCGTGCTCTTTGCGCAGGCGCCCGACTGCCCCGTTCCCATAAGGGAGGCCGAAAAGTATGTCGACGCCGAAAAGGGGGTGAATTCTGCCGAAGAGGCGCTCGCGGGCGCGGGCGACATCATCGCCGAGCAGATCTCCGACGATGCCGCCATCCGCAAGTTCCTCCGCGAATTCTACATGAAATATGCCGCGATCGCATCCGTCGCCGCCAAAAAGGGGGAGGATACCGTCTATCGCAACTATTATGACTTCAATTCTCCCGTCGCCAAGGTCGCGGGGCACCAGGTGCTCGCCATGAACCGCGGCGAGAAGGAAGAAGCGCTCAAAGTCAGCATCGAGATCAACCGCGAGATGGTCGTGGAACTCATCGCCCGCCGCACCGTCAAAAAACCCATGTGCGCATCGTCGCAGTTCATCCGTGAATGCACTGCCGATGCCTACGACCGCCTCATCGCTCCCGCCATCGAGCGGGAAGTGAGGAACGCTCTGACGGACACGGCCAACGAGGGCGCGATCGGGCAGTTCGCACTCAATCTCCGCCCCCTGCTCATGCAACCGCCCGTCAAGGGCTTCGTCACGATGGGGCTCGATCCCGGCTACCGCATGGGCTGCAAGGTCGCCGTCGTCGACGGCACGGGCAAGGTGCTCGACACGGCCGTCGTCTATCCCACCTACGGCGAGCGGCAAAAGCAGGAGTGCATTCAAAAACTTGCCGCCCTCATCCGAAAGGACAAGGTCAAGCACATCGCCATCGGCAACGGCACGGCGAGCCGTGAGACCGAGCAGATGACCGTTGAACTCATCGCCTCTTTGGGCAAAGACGCGGGCGTGAGCTATGTCATCGTCAACGAGGCGGGCGCGTCGGTGTACTCGGCTTCCAAGCTCGCCGCCGAAGAATTCCCCGAATATGACGTCAATCTGCGGTCTGCCGTCTCCATTGCAAGAAGATTGCAGGACCCCTTGGCCGAGCTCGTCAAGATCGACCCCAAGTCCATCGGCGTGGGACAATATCAACATGATATGCCCGAAAAGAGGCTCTCTTCCGCCCTCGACGGCGTCGTGGAGGACTGCGTCAATGCCGTCGGCGTGGACGTCAACACGGCCTCGGCGCCCCTCCTTGCGCGGGTGTCGGGGCTCAACGCGGGCACGGCGGGCAATATCGTAAAGTACAGGGAGGAGAACGGCTCCTTCACCTCGCGGAAGCAGCTCATGAAGGTCAAGGGCCTCGGCGCCAAGGCGTTTGAGCAGTGCGCGGGCTTCTTGCGGGTGCCCGAGAGCGAGGAGGTGCTCGACAACACCGCCGTGCACC
>CANREK010000058.1 GCA_947629605.1 uncultured Clostridia bacterium
TCGCATACTTGTAGACATAGAAGGAGCGGTAGAAGTGGGGAATGCGCGCCCATTCGATGGCGATGTTGTCGTCGTGCACGACCGCGGGACCGTAATACTTTTTGTTGAGTTCCAGATAGAGCGAGGAGAGATTGTCCTTATTGAGGGGTTCGCCGCTCTCCGCGAGGGCATGGGCCCTCTCCTCGAATTCGGCAAACTGTGTCTGGCGGAACAGGGTGGTCCTGACCATATCCATAAAGTAGTTGAGGAGATATTTTTTGAGTGTTTTGTCCTCGGTCGTCTTTAAGAGATATTTGAGGAGCAGCACCTCGTTGACGGTGGATGCGACCTCGGCGACGAAGATCGTGTAATCGGACTTGACAAAGGGCTGGTTCTTGTTGGAATAGTAGGAATGGAGAGAGTGCCC
The DNA here is from genome assembly GCA_947629605.1 of uncultured Clostridia bacterium. Taxonomy (GTDB): domain Bacteria; phylum Bacillota; class Clostridia; order Christensenellales; family Borkfalkiaceae; genus Gallimonas. Next base: position 407 of record CANREK010000058.1, read on the forward strand.
CATCTCGTGGGCGATGGTGAACACGTCGTGCGTCGTCTTTTGATAGTTCAAAAGGACAAAGGGATGGTTGCCGTAGATGCCGATGGAATAGGCGCCGCCCTTTTTCCCCTCTGTCTCGCAGACGTCGATCCAGCCCTCGTCCCTGCCCTTTTTGAGGAGGGAGAGATACTCTTCCCCGAGCGGGGAGAGCCCCTTTAAGACGAGCTCCCACGCCTCTTCGTAGCTGAGTTTGAGCTCGGCATCCTCCACGAGGGAGGGATAGATGTCGTACATGTACATCGTATCGAGGCCCATGGCCTTTTTGCGGACTTCCATGTAGCGGTGCATGAGCGGGGTGCCCCTGTCGACACAGGCGATGAGGTTGTCGGAGACCTGTTTTTCGACGTCCTCTTCGAACATCGCCCGCGCGATACAGCTCTCGAATCCGCGCGCTTCCTTGAAAAAGACGTCGGTCTTGACGTTGCCCGCATAGGTCACGGCAAGGGTGCCGAGGATCTTGCGGTAGGCCGCATAGTACTTTTCGTAGGCCTCCTTCCTCTTTGCGCGGTCGCTCCCGTTCATGATGACGGAATAGAGCCCGTGCGAGAGCTTGGTCTCCTTCCCCTCGAATTCGATCGCGGGAAGGTCGAGCTCGGCATTGTCGAGCATCTCAAAGACGTCGTAGGGAAGTTCCATGGTCTCCCCCGAGAGGGCGAGAATGCGCTCCTCCCGTTCGGAGAGGACATACTTCTTCCGCGCGATGATGCGGGTGATCATATAGTCGTAGTCCTTGAATCTTCCGTCCTGCAAAAAGGCTTTCAGGGTCCCGTCGTCGAGGGCGGAGATCTCGGGGGTCGCAAAGGAAGTTTCGGCATTGAGACGAGTGCCGAGGCTCATGACCTTGCCGAGATAGGAGGAATATTTGGTCTCGCGCACGTCCTCGTCGTGCTTCAAAAAGGCATAGAGATAGAGTTTGAGATAGTTTAAGGTGAATGCTTCCTCGGCCTTGAAGTAGGCGAGGATATTTTCGGCGGTGTGGAGGGTGCCGCGGTACTTTGCAAAGCCGAGAGACTTTTCAAGTGCGGCAAAGGCCTCTTCCCATGCTTCGTCGGTCGGGAACACATCGCTCGTTTTCCATTTGTAGTTTGACTGTACGTCCCTTCTTTCCATACTGTTTATTGCTCCTTTCTGTCCAAGATTTCATAGGCGAGGAGAAGATTGCCCTGCGAGACAAAATGCACGGTATCCCCCTCCTCAAAGGGCGGAAAGTCCTTTTCCCCGTCGACATAGATCTGACGGAGCATGGTCTCCTCCCGCTTGATATTTTTGACTTCGAACGTGGCGACATTGACGTCCACGCCGTCGCGCACGGTCCAATCTTCTATGCCCGCAAAGGGTGCGCAGAAGTTCTCTTTGAGCCCCACGGAGATATATCTGAGCATCTTGCAGTAGCTGTTGCTCCGCTTAAAACAGATGCCCATAAAGGGAAAAGAGAAGATGATATAGAGCGCCACGATGATGCAGGTGAGCGCGATCATCCACGGGCCGTTGGGGTCCCGATAGGGCAGCTGCGAATAGAGAATGGCAAGCGTCAGAAAACTTGCGGCGACCGCCGCCGTCACGCTCAAAAAGACGGCGAGATACTTTCTCCGCTGCATGACCGCATCATAGAGGTCGCTGTCGCGATAGAGATATGTCATACTTACTCCGCAATGAAGAGCACGCCGAGCGTGTTTCTGCCGCAGTGGCCCGTGATGACCGACCCCGCGACCGTTTCGAGAATGTCGTCGAAGTTGAAGAGCGCCTTGACCTGCTGTTTTGCGACCTCGACAAGGGAAGCGTCGGCGGTGCTGTGCGTGATGAAGCAGCGGGTCTTATCGTACTTGGGATATTTCTCCGCAAGGTCGCGGATGTAGGCGGTGATGCACTTCTCCATACTGCCGCGGTACTTTTTCCCGGGCACGAGCTGGCCGTCGTCCATCTCGATGAGCGGGTGGATCTTTAAGAGATTGGCCCCGTACATGGCCATGCGGGAGCACCTTCCCCCCTTATAGAGATAGTCGAGCCTGTCGGGAATGAAGGAAGTGTTGACCTTGGGGCGAAGGCCGTTGACGGTCTTTACGACCTCTTCGGGGCGCATGCCCTGCTGCAAGAGGTCGTACGCCTTCATGACGAGGAGGCCCTGCCCCGAGGAGAGCGCCTTGGTGTCGACGACAAAGACCTTTTTGCCGAATTTTTTGGCCGCCGCCGCGGCATGTTCGTAGGAAGAGGAGGACTTTGCGGAGATGTCGAAGTGGATGACGGTATCTCCTTCCCCGACGAATTTCCCGAAGAAGTCCTCGTAGTCCCCGATACTCGGGGCGGAAGTCTTGGGAAGGGTGCCCGTCTTTTCGACATAGGCGAAAATGTCCTGCGGCGTGATGGTGACGCCGTCGCGGAAGGAATCTTCGCCCAAGATCACCGTGAGCGGCATGATGCGGATGTCCCGCTCGGCGCCGTACACGCCCAAGTCGCAAGTGCTGTCTGCTGTAATTCTGACCATATCTTAAAATCTCCTTGATTGTTTTTCCATGTTGATTCAGTTGCGGAATCTGTCGCGGAAGCTCTCGATGCCCGTGATGGCTCCCCTGTGTTCTACCGCCCAATCGGGCACGACGCCCGTCACGCTGTTTTTGTTGAGCGCACCGACGTCGACGGAATCGTGGCTGTTGAGGCGGTTGTCTCCCATGACGAAGATCTCCCCAGCTTGGACCTTGACGGGGTCTCTCTCGCTGCCGAAGTAGAGGCCGCCCCGCGTCGGTTCGTAGTAGGCGTATGCCTCGTCGAGAGGGCGAAATTCGCTCTCCCCCGCCTCTTTGCGGTAGACGACGTTGTTGTAGGCGTAGAGTTCATCCCCTTCGAGCGCGATGACGCGCTTGATGATATAGGAGATGGCATTGCCGTATTCATCCTGAAAGAGCGGATGTCCGTACTCGTTTTGATAGTCCCCGACGTAGAGAATGACGACGTCTCCCCGCTTCGGCTCGGCCTCGGCGTCGGCATACAGCCAATCGCCGTCCTGCAAGGTCTGTTCCATGGAGGTCCCTTCGACGCAGACGGGGGTGAATCTCCCCATAAACCAGAGTTCGAAGAGAAAGAGGAGCAGGATGACCGCAACCAAGACGGTGAAGAGAACGGAGAGCGCGGAGACCCCCTTTTTCTCCCTTCCCGTAAGCAGTGTAGGTCTCATGACGGTTCCTCCGTGAGGCGGCGGGCACGTTTTAAGAGCTCATCGGGAAGGAGCACCAACACTCTTCCGCAGGTGAGACATCTGAGGGTCCTGTCCGCCCCCGTGCGCAGGATCTTCCACTGCGTTCCGCCGCATGCATGCTGTTTTTTCATCTCGATCACGGCGCCCTCTTTCAAATCGCTCAAAACCATATCACATTATTGATGAGGACCTGTTCCTCACTGACGAACATGACGGAGTGCACGCCCGTGAAATCTTCGAGGCTCGGACCGCCCTCCTGCTTGAAATCGTCCGCGTCGAGGAGGATCTTTTTCCATTTTCCGCCGCCCTCGATGTGCACTTCCGAGGTATATCCCTTTTCGTTCTCGCCGCGGAAGAAGGTGACGCGTAGGGTGCTTTTCTCCTCGCTCCAAGCGTCGAAGCCGAAGATGGCCGAGGGCGGCGCCTCGTACCCCTCTTCCCCCACACGGTAGCAGATCATGCCGAAGTCCGAAGTGATGCCCTCGATGCCGCCGTAGCCGGGGAGAAGGCGCACGTCCGTCTCGTTTTCGGCATGGAAACAGTCGGCGACGGACTTTGCGCCGAGGCAATAGCCCGTGAATCCGTTCCGCTTGTCCGCATTCGTATAGATGACGCGGGAGGCGAGACGGGTGTTGGCATATTCCTTGTCGAGGTTGAGTTCGAGGATCTTGGAAGTCACAGAGAAATTATTGGAATAATTGACAAATGCATACATGAGCGCGTTTCTGCACCCCTTGTAGAGGTTGAGCGGAACGCTGCCGATGTTCTCTTTGAGATCCTCTCTCTTTCCGAGCACGCGCGTCCAGTCGCGGGCGCGGCTCCCCGACACCTTTTCGGTGTAGAAGATACCGAAATCCTTGATCTCCCCCTCCTCGTCAAAGATGCCCTTGGCGATGAGGTTGCCGTTGCCGTCCTCCGCAAAGGAGACATCGATAGGTTTGGAGATAAAGACGGAGCGTCCTTTGAGATATTTATCGAGGAAGAGCTCGATGTCGAGGTGGGAATGGGAGCCGATGAGCCCGTTCCCGTGTGCGGAGAAGAGAATGGCCTTTTCCGTTTCGGGATCGATCTGGTGGAAGGTGTCGTAGACGCGTTCGTAGTTATATTTTCTGTCGTTGATGGCGGAGAGAAGCAGCACGGGGCACTTGATGTAGGGCGCATAGCTCTGCGAATCGATGCCCGCGATAAAGCGGTGCCTCTCGTCGTCGAAGGCGTGCGAGGAGACGTCGCCGAAGCGCTCCATGTCGCCGTAGGCGAGCCAGCCCGCCGCGCAGACGGAGATGAAGCAGGAGAGCGGCACGAAGGGCACGACCTTGAAGAGGATCTCTCCCCCCGTTCTGAGCCCGACGGCGCCGATCTTCGTCACTTCCGCACGGGAAGAGAGGTAGCGGTAGGCATAGCGGGCGACCGCCGCCCACTCGTACCAGCTCGTTTCGGAGGCGTCGGTGTCGACATGGGTCATGTGTCTGTCCGCACGGAGGAAGTTGCCGTAATCCACGTCGGAGGGATAGACGGTGCAGGGCTCCTGCGTGCCCTTGTCGCCGCAGTAATCCACGCAGAGAACGCCGTATCCCTTGTCGGTGAAGCGGCGGACAAAATCTCTGTCGAAGGGCTTGCCCGCTTCAAATAAAATCATGACGGCGGGGAAGGTCTCCTCCTCGGGGGCATAGAATTCCGAATAGATGCGAACTCTCCCCTCTTTTGTCTGTCTGCCCGAAAAGCAGACCTGCCGCTTGATGACATTCTCTTCCCGCACTTCGAAGATCATCTCGTCGTCGAGCGGAAGGGTGTCGTCAAAGTCCTTCCAGAGGGTGATGGGCGTCAAAAATGAATAACTCATATCGTTTTACTCCGCTGTGATGCGCGATCCGCGCTCTTCCGTCGCCTTTTTGACGAGAAGTTTGCGTTCGATCCTGTGTTTCAATTCCTCCACATGGGAGATGATGCCGATGCTGAAATTTTTGCTCCTGAGCTTTTCGAGGCTGTCCATCACGGTGTCGACGAGCTTTTCGTCGAGCGTGCCGAAGCCTTCGTCGAGGAAGAAGAACTCGATGGGCCGCGAGGAGCGGGCGCAGATCTCCGCGCTGAGCGCAAGAGCGAGGGAGAGGGAGACGAGGAAGGTCTCGCCGCCCGAAAGGGTGCCGACCGCACGGATCTCGCCGCCGTTGAAGTTGTCCCCCACGCCGAATCCGCCGTCGGTGTTGTATCGCAAAAAGTATCTTCCGCCCGTGAGGGAAAGAAGCTGAACGCTGGCGTTGCAGGCCACCGTCTGCAAGTATTCCTCCGCGACGAATTCCATGAATTTCCCACCGCGGAGAAGGCTATTGAGCCTCTGCGCCGTGTCGGCCTCCCGATCCTTGGCGGAAAATTCCTTTTCGAGCGCCGCCTTCTCGGCGAGCATGGAAGTATATCTCTTTTCATTCTCTTTGAGCACGGCGACAAGGCCCGCGTTCTCGTTTTTCTCCCGTTCGAGGGAGGCAAGCTGCTCTCTGAGCGCCGCAAGGCCCTCCTCCGTCGCCGCGGAAAAGTCCTCTTTTCGGAGCTCTTCGTACTTGGCAGAGACCGCCGCCGCCCTGTCGCGGTATTCCTTGACATTGCGCTTTGCGCGTTCGGCATCGCCGTAGCGGAGCAGGAGCTCTTTGGCCTCTTCGGCGCTTGCAAAGTCGCCGAGCAGTCCGTCAAGGCGCTCTTTGGCCCTTGCAAGGGCCTCTTTTTTTGCCTCGTCATTGACGGCGGAAGAGGCGAGCTCCACATCGGCCGCGCTCTTTTCGCGCTCCGCCCTCGTCTTTGCGGCAAGGTATGCCTCCCGCTTCGCCCTTTTCTCTGCGATCTGTTTGGAGAGAAGGTCGGGGTCGGGCAGACCTGAAAGTTTTCCGTCGAGCTCCCCCACCTTGGCGCGGAGCGAGGTGATGCGCTCCCCGAGCGCGTCGAGCTTGCTCTTGTTCAGAAGATAGTCTCTCTGTGCGTTTTCGAGGGCGAGCCTTGCATTCTCCGCCGCCCGCTTGGCGCTCTCATGCGTTGCAAAGGCGGCTTTGAGGTCGGAAAACTCCAAAATTTCCCCCTCGGCAAGCGCGGCATAGCGGGCCGCAAGGGGCTTGCTGTCGGGCGCGATGACGGGATATTTTTGCTCCAACCGTTCGATTTCCGAAGCAAACGTCCTGTATTCGCCCCGATAGAGGGCATCCTTATGGGCATTCAAAAATTCATACAGATCCCCTGCGCCGAGCCCTTCGCCGAGCGCGAGAAGTTCTTTGAGGCTCTCCTCATAGTGGGGATCGACGGTCCTCTGTTGCAATGCGGAAAATTGCTCCTCGCATGCGGCGAGTTCCTTCTTTGCACGGTCGCGGTCCCGCTCTGCCTCGAAAGAGGCCTCCGTCTTCCCTTTGAGCCCGGAGAGCGCCTCGATCTCCTTTGCGGCCTCTTCCTCGTCGAAGGCGGGAAGGTCTGAAAGGGCCTTTTGTGCCGCTTCCGCCCTCTTTTGGGCGTAGGCATGGAGCCGAACGGCGTCGGCGGAGAGTTTTTCGCAGTCGTCGAGCTCCCGCTTGGCGGAGAGCACGGCCTTGGCGGCGTCGAGGCGGCCGAGCTCTTTTTCGAGCCTTGCCATCTCCTCCCGCCTCGCTTCGAGCGCACCGCGCTCCATAGAGACTTTTTCGAATTCCCTGCGCCGTTCGACGAGGGCGTGCAATCTCTTTTCCTTTTCCCTGCCCTCGGTGAGGGCGGCGGCGTATTTCTCATC
>CANREK010000059.1 GCA_947629605.1 uncultured Clostridia bacterium
GAGCATGTCTACAACTCCTATCAGTGGTTCATCGACAACACCAAGCGTTACGACTGCTACGACAGGACGGGTGCCAAGGTGTTCATGGGGGAATACGCCATGCATACGATGTCCGACGGAAGGGGGAGGCTCAACGGAGACAACAACCTTAAATCGGCGTTGAGCGAGGCGGCCTTCCTCACGGGATGCGAGAGGAATTCCGACGTCGTCAAGATGACCTGCTATGCGCCGCTCTTCGCCTCCACCTATCACTACCGCTGGACGCCCAACCTCATTTGGTTCAACGCCCGCGACGTCATGCTCACCCCCAATTACTATGTCCAGCAGATGTTTGCGGGGAATGTGGGAAGTTACACTCTCACGGATGTCTCCGAGGTCAACGACGACAATGCGGGCGGACTTCTCATCGGCGGGCACCGCACGGCAAGCGCCGTCTCCAAGGTCGTTGTTCGCGACCTTTCGACGGGGAAAGTGCTCTACGAGCACGATTTCAAGGACGGCATGGGGGATTGGAAAGTCTATCCCAACTGCTGCGGCGGGCACATCGAGAACGGCGAGCTCATCATCGAGGAGAGCGAGGCGTTCAACGGCTTCTACTACGACGCGCAGAAGTTCTCGGACTGCAACGTGGAGATCTCCTTCCGCCGTCTGTCGGGCGAACAGAGTTTCATCGGCGGCGTCGGCGTCGCGGATGTCAGAGACATCGGCACGATGGACAGCGCGGGATTCTCCATCTGCTGCCAATACGGCAAGAATCACAAGGGGTACGACGTCTCCTTTGACAAGCGCGTGGACTTCATGCGCACCGTCTGCGAGATGATGGGGAAAGACAAGTTCCTCGGCTATTCCCCCGAGGGCAATATTTTAAGGCTCGTTTATACGAAAAAGAAGTTTACAGCATATATCCATAAGGACGGCGAATGGCACGAGGTCCTGAACAAGAACATCTGGAAGGTCAACGAGCGCGTGTTCCAATCGGTGACGGTGGGGAACGACGGAAAGATCTATCTCAAAGTCGTCAATGTCTCCGATCGGGACGAAGAGCTCTGCGCCGAGCTCAAAAACTTCGGCAAAAAGAGCAGGGCGCATGTCACGACGCTTTGGGACGAGGATGTCACCGTCATCAACGAGATCAATGTGAAGGCGGGCAAAAAACACAACATCGAGCCCGTCGAGAGCGAGATCTCCGTCGAACACAACGAGCTCAAAGCGCTCATCAAGAAAAACAGCGTCAGCGTATTCGTCATCGAATAACGTCATAAGGGTGAAAAAGGCCTCCTGCGGGAGGTCTTTTTTCATATTTGAAGTTCCCCGCTCATATCATATACGGATGCTGGAATTTCTCCCGCCGCGCCTGCATTTCGCCCTGCGGCACGTCAATTTCAATCAACTCTACGAGCTCCGCGTGAGGGCGGACAAGCCCTTATTCGTCAATTTGGGCGGCAGTTTTCGTTGGTTGGGGGAGCGGGGCGTCTGCGGAAGGGGGGAAGCGCTCTGTCCCACCGCCGAAGAGGTGCAGGAGATCGTCTTGTCCGCGAGCGGGCACTCCGTCTATGCCGTGGAAAACCAGCTCAAACAGGGATTTCTGACGGGCGCGGAGGGGGAGCGCATCGGCATCGCGGGCACCTTTGTCTATGAGGGCGGAAGCGTTTTGTCCGTCAACCGCATCACGTCGCTCTGCATCCGCATTCCCCATGCCATACGGGGGTGTGCGGAAGAGATCTACCGCCGCAGTTTTCAGGATGCGCTCTGTTCGCTCCTCATCCTTGCACCGCCGGGTGAGGGAAAGACGACCATTCTCAGAGATCTGACCCGCCTTGTCTGCGAGAGGACCTTCAAAAACGTGCTCGTCAGTGACGAGCGGGGCGAACTCTCGGCGGGAGATTTGGGACAGACGGCGGATGTCATCTGCTTTGCGGACAAGCTGACGGCCTTTACGGCGGGCATCCGTGCGATGCGGCCCGACGTCATCGTGACGGATGAACTGCTTCCCGCGGACTACACGGCCGTCAAGCGGGCGACGGACAGCGGGATCATCGTGTTTGCCTCGGCGCATTTGAAGCGGTTTGAAGATGTTCCCGAAAAGCTCTTTGCCCGCTATGTGCTCCTGAACGGGCTCGGGACGGTGGACAAGATCTTGGACGGAGAGGGGAAAGATGTGGCTTAAACTCATTTTATCGGCCATAATTATCGCCTTCTGCACCCTTCTCGGCTACCTCGCGGCGTCGAAATATCGGTCGAGACAGAAATTTTTCACGCAGATGGCTGCCTTTAACGACCGCTATCTCAACGAACTTGCCTACGCGCGGCGGGCGCTCAAAGAACTCATCGGGGAGATGCGTGAGGAAGGGGATTTCTATGCCCTGCTTGAACGAGAGGGACCCCGTTTGACCTATCTCACGGAGCAAGAGAAGAAGGAGTGCGCGGAGTATCTCAACATGCTCGGCGCGGGGGATTCTCTCTCGCAGAAAAACTTTTTTTCCGCCAAAAAGGGAGCGCTTGAACACAAAAAGGCGGAGAGCGACAAGGCCGCCTCGGAGCGGGGAAGTCTCTATCTCAAACTCGGGCTGCTTGCGGGGCTCGCCTTCGTCATCCTCATCATCTGACTATGGATATTTCTATCATCTTCAAACTTGCCGCCATCGGCATCATCATCACCGTCGTCTGTCAGGTGCTGAAAAAGTCGGACAGAGAGGACATCTCCACCGTCGTCTCCATCGTCGGGCTCGTCATCGCCCTGACGGTCGCCGTGACGATGATCGGGGACCTCTTCGATACCATACAGAGCATTTTCGGAGTGTACTGACATGCAGATCTTCCAGCTCGTCGGCATCGCCTTTGTCACCGCCGTCGCGGCGCTCATTTTGAAGGGGACCAAGCCCGAACTCGCCTTTGCCGTCACGGTCGCGGGCTCCATCATTCTGCTTCTCTTCGTCTTTGAGGTGTTCAAGGGCAGCATCGCCATCTTCGGGGACATCGCAAACGAGGCAGGGATCAACTCTTCCCTCGTCAAAATTTTGCTGAAAATGGTGGGGATCGGCTATCTCGTGGAGTTCAGTGCGGGGATCCTCAACGATTTCGGGCAGAATTCGGTGGCGGACAAGCTCATATTCTGCGGAAAAGTCGTCATTTTGGTGCTCGCCATTCCCATTCTCGAGAGCGTGCTCGCGCTCATCAAACAGCTTTTGGGGTATATCGCATGACAAAGAGGGGAAGATGCCGAAAAAAAGCGCTCTTTTGTGCCGTCGCGTTCCTTACGATCTTCTTGATCTGGCTGGGCGCAGGCCTCACCGCCTCGGCGAGCGGCGAGGGGGCGGAAAAGGAGGGGCAAGAGGCGCTCCAAGAGAACATCAAGGAACTCATCGGCGCACTCGACACGGAGGAACTTCAAAATTATCTCGACACGCTCACGACCTTCCGCGGGATCTCGGTCAAGGACAAGCTCCTCGGCATCATCACGGGGGATCTCTCCCTCGATTACGGCTCTTTATCGGGTGCCGTCTTGTCCCTCGTCTGGGAAGAGGGGAAGATCATGCTCCCCGCGTTTGTCATCATTTTGGCCGTCACTTTGCTCTGCGGAATACTAAACTCTGCGAAAAGTGAGTTTTTGAATAGTACTATGTCTGACATAATACACTTTGTCGGGTACATTTCCGTGGGCGCAACGGTGCTTGCATGCCTTGTCAGCGTGCTCGGCGCGGGATTCTCGGCGATCTCCTCCATGCAGAAGCAGATGGAGCTCATCTATCCGCTGCTTCTCACGCTCATGGCGGCGAGCGGCGGCGCCGTCTCCGTCGGCATCTTCCGCCCCGCGGTCGCCTTTATGAGCGGGGGGATCACGACGCTGTTCACCTCCGTCGTTCTGCCGACTTCCGTCGTCGTCATCATTTTGGCGTTTGTCGGCAATCTCTCCGAGGACGTCAAGACGGAAAAGCTCGGGGAACTCTTCAAGAGCGTCAACAAGTGGCTCATCGGGCTCACTTTGGGCATGTTTTCGGTCCTTTTGACGGTGCAGGGCATCGCAGCGGCGCAATATGACGGCCTCTCGCTCAAAGCGGCGAAGTACGTCATCTCGGGCTCCGTTCCGCTCATCGGCGGATTTCTGTCGGGCGGCGTGGAGCTCGTCATCGCGGGGAGTTCTCTCATCAAGAATGCCCTCGGCTCCTTCTCCGTCTTTCTGCTCTTCGGCACGATTTTTCGCCCCGTGCTCCTCTTTGCCGCCTTTCAGCTCTTTTTGCGGCTCTCCGCGGCGGCCACGGAGCCCGTCGGGGGCAAAATTTCCGCCTTTTTGTCCCGCCTCGCGGGGGACTGCAACTATTTTATCGCCGGCCTTCTCGCCGTCGCCTTTCTCTATTTTCTTTCCATCCTGCTCTTGGTGTGCTCCACGGGGGTCTTTTTCTGATGAAGGGCTACATTCTGAGCATCGCGGGGGTCATTCTCATCTCCGCCGTCATCGCCATCATCGCACCGGGCGGAAAGATGGGGAAGTTCGTCAAGTCCATGACGCGCCTCTTCATCTTCGTCGTGCTCATCACGCCATTCGTCAGGTTCGTCAAGGACCCGAATACCGCCCTCCCGAGCGCGGAGATCGCGTTGGATGAGGGATATTTCAAGACATACACCGCCATGCTCTCCCGCTCCGAAGAGGAGGAGATCGAGGCAATGCTCGCGGAGGAATACGGCATTTCGGCGGAAGTCACCGTCGCCCGATCGCAGGAGGATCTTTCCTATAAAAAAATTGCCGTCGTCGTCACGGATTTCGGAATAAACGGGGAAGAAGGTCATATAGATATATTGTCCGCGGTCAAAGAGCGACTTTCCGCGCGGTACAACTGCGACGTGGAGGTCAAGGGGCCGTGAATGTCAGGGAATTTTTCAAGAACAAGACCGTGCGTCTCGTGCTCCTCGGGGTCTCCGCCCTGCTCCTTCTCATCCTTGTCTATTTTGTCTTTTTTCGGCAGGACAGCGCCGCCTATACGGCGACCGAGCAGGAAAAGCGGCTCAGTGTCCTTCTCGAGGAGATCGAGGGGGTGAAGTCCGCCACCGTCATGATCACGGAGAAAGAGGGGGCGCCCGTGAGCGCCGTCGTCATCTTCGAGGGGGAGGACGGCATTCTGACGCGGACGCGGCTCATGGAAGTCGCCGCCAGCGCACTCTCGCTCAGAACGAGGGATATTCTCGTCTATCCCGCAGGCTAAAACAGGAATCTATTTGTAATAAGGAGATAAACACCATGTCCAACACCAAAAAAATCGCCATCATGTCCACCCTCGTCGTGCTCCTCGCCGTCGTTGCCGTCGTCAACTTCGTGCTCGCGGGCACCAAACAGGCCCCCGTCGACGGCAGCGCCGCCGTCAAGGCGACGTACTTCACGACGTACCGCGACACCCGCAACTCGACGCGGAGCGAGGAACTCGTGCAGCTCGACAGCATCATCGCGACCTATGCCAAGGACTCCGAAGAGTACACCGGCGCCGTTGAGAGAAAACAGCAGCTCGTCGAACTCATGGAGGATGAGCTCGTGCTCGAATCCATCGTCAAGGCCATCGGCTTCTCGGATGCCGCCATCACGATCACCGATGCGAACAACATCAACGTGTTCGTCAACTCCAACGAGCTCACCGAGGACAACATCACAAAAATCTTCTACGCACTCGAAATCGAATACAACGTTCGCAACGGAAATGTAATAATTATGCCTGTTTATGCGGAAAGTTGAGAAAAAACAGTGGTAAAATCCGAAAAGATGTGCTATAATAGACAGCAAAGGAGCTATTATGGCAAGTATCAAGTATAATCCGAACGGTCAAAAGGGAAAGATCACCTACAATTCCGACATCGTGAGCGGCATTGTCGTGTTGAGTTTGCAGGAGACGGAAGGCATCGAGCTCGTTCCCTCCAAGAGCAAGGGCATCAAGCTCTGCTTTGAAAAGGAGGGCATCTTCGTCGACATCTCCGTCATCGCTCACTACGGATACAAGGTTCCCGAACTCGCCTATCGCATCCAGCAGAACATCAAGCAGATGGTCGAGTCCATGACAAAATACAAGATCGCCAAGGTGGATGTCCACGTTCAGAGCGTGATCTTCCCGGAGGCGGCACAGCACGAGGCTTCCTCCGAGCATGAAGCGGTTCAAGAGGATACGGTAAAAAATAACTGACGGTTTCCCCCTTTCTATGACAGGGGGAAATCTTACTTTGGGAGAAAACCATGAGAAGTGATGCCCGAGAAGCGGCGTTCAAGGTCGTGTTTGCGGACCTGTTCTGTCAGAATGACGATACTTTGGCGCGGACGGTGTTCCGCCAGGATAAATTGTCGGAAGAGGACATTTCCTTTGCCGAAGCTCTCATCGCATGCGTCAAGGCGCACAGAGAGGAGCTTCTCACCGTCATCGCAGAAAAGACCGCGCAGTTCCCCGACCATCGCGTGTTTGCGGCCGACAAGGCGATTTTGCTCATCGCGCTTGCGGAAATCAAGTATTTTGACGACATTCCGCCCGTTGTCTCCGCCAGCGAGGCGACCAATCTTGCGCGGAAGTACTCTACGGAGCGGTCGACGGACTTCGTCAACGGCGTCTTGGGAGGGATCATCAACGCATGACACGCATCGACGGAAAGGCGACGGCCGCACAGATCAGGCAGGAACTCAAAGTCCGCGCGGAAGCCTTTGAAGAAAAGAGCGGAAAAAAGGTCGGCCTTGCGGTCGTTCTCATCGGGAACGATCCCGCCTCCGAGGTCTATGTCCGCAATAAGATCAAGGCCTGTGAAGAGGTCGGCATCCGTTCCTTCGTCTCGCGCCTTCCCGCCGAGACCACGCAGGAAGAGGCCGAGCATCTTGTCGAAAGGCTTGCCGCAGACGACGAAGTGCACGGCATTTTGGTCCAACTTCCGCTTCCGCGACACCTCAATGAGGAAAAGATCCTCGCAAAGATCCCCGTTTTTAAGGATGCGGACGGATTTTCGGCACAGAATGTCGGAAGTCTCGCCCTGCACCGCGAGAGGATCGTCTCCTGTACGCCCGCGGGGGTCATGGAACTTCTGCGGCGCTATCATGTCGAAGTCGGCGGCAAACATGCCGTCGTCGTGGGCAGGAGCAATATCGTCGGGCGGCCGATGGCACTGCTTCTCCTCAATGCCGACGCCACGGTGACGATCTGCCATTCCAAGACGCAAAACTTAAAGGAGATCTGCAAAACGGCGGATATTTTAGTCGTTGCGGTCGGAAGGGCCAAGTTTGTCACGGCGGATATGGTCAAAGAGGGGGCCGTCGTCATCGACGTCGGGACCAACAGGGATGAAAACGGAAAGCTCTGCGGAGACGTGGACTTTGAGACTGTTTCAAAGAAGGC
>CANREK010000060.1 GCA_947629605.1 uncultured Clostridia bacterium
TGACAGGACTTGAACCTGCATGGTCTCCCACAGGAACCTGAAACCTGCGCGTCTGCCAATTTCGCCACATCCGCATGGGGAATTTCCGCATTCAGCGTAAAAATTCCGTCTTTTTCACGGTTTTGCCGTCTCCCCCGTCGAGGAGCCAGACTTTTCCGCCGCCCGTGACCGTTTTGACCGCTTCGCCGTCGATAAATTCCACGGCAGCATCGTCCTCCACGCCCCAAGCGCGGAATCTATTATACCTTACAATTTCGTCAAAGTCAAGCATTCTTTCATTATAATGGGGAGAAATTTTGCCTTTGAGCCAACCGAGGCCCTTGTACATGGCGTATTCGCCCTCGATGACGGAATCGGAATACATGTCCTCGAACCAGCAGATGGCGCCAGCGGAGAGGCCCGCGATGAACATGCCCCTCTCGTACGCCTCACGAATGAGCCCGACGAGCCCCGTCTCTCTCCAATGCTCGATCATGAACACGGTGTTTCCGCCGCCGATGTAGAGAAAGTCCGCCCTTTCAAACTTCCCCCGCATCTTCTCCATGTCGATGTCGCGGTTGACCGTGAGGGCGACATCCGTCTTGATGTCAAATTTCCCCGTATATACCTTATGAAATGTATTATAGTACGGCATGCAGTCGTGGCTGGCGGTCGGGATGAAGAGCCCGCAGGGGCGTCTGTCCCCCGCGATTTTTTTTGCCTCGGCGGCGATATAGGCGTCGATGGCGAGCTTCTCGGGCGGGGCCGTCTCTCTCCCCTTCCCCTGTCCCCCGCCGATCGCGAGAATGCGGCTACTCATTCTTGTCATCCTTTGCGGTCTCTGCGGCCGCGGGAACTTCCTCATCGGCTGCGGAGATGCCCGCGGTCCTGTCGACGGGAAGGGCGTAGATGATCCCGCAGGCGGGCGTTTTGAGGCCGATCGTCTCGGAGAGGGCGTCCATGATCGCCTGTGTGCGTTCCTTCTTCGTCAGGATCATCAACATCTCCTGTTCTTGAAGGAGGGTGATGCCGACGAACTGCTCGGCCTTTTGGTTGTCGGTCGCGCGGGCACGGACTACGGTACCGCCCGAAGCGCCCGCGGCGCGTGCCGCTTCCATGGCGGCGTCCACATTCCCCGCGCACATGACGGCGATGACGAGATTGTATTTTCTATCCTCGTTTTTCATGATCTTGCTTTCCTCCTGCTCGCGGCTGACCGCCGCATCCATGATCCCCCCTGCGATTTTTTGGGAAATGCCCGCAAGGGGCACCGTGAAGGAGATCCCCTTCCCCGCAAGGTAGAGTGACATCTGCGTGCGGAGTTCCCGCATGATGCGCCCTTCATCCGTCTCGGGAATGATGGAAAAGGCGATGGTCCGTTCCGTCTGCCCGATGCCGAGATAGTCGAGAAGCGCCGAGTACGCCGTGCCGTAGCCCGTAAAGGTGACGGTGAGCGCGACGGAGAGGTCGTTTAAGATCGCCTTGACCTTTCTCCCGCTCCCGCGGCTGACGACACTGATGAGAAGTTTGGGCCTTGCGGCACGCTTGGGCTTTTCGGGCGGTTTTCTGATATGGATGGCCGATGCAACGGCCTTGACGGGTTCAAAAATTTTACTGCTCGGCATGTTAGTCCACCTCGTACAGCAGGATCTTGTCGTCCACGGCGAGGAAGGTCTTTTTGATCCTGTTCGTCTTGACCTTATACAGAATGCCGAGGATCTGAATGGAGATGAGCGGCGTGAGGGCGACAAAGGCGACACAGCCGAAGGCGTCCGTCATGATGGCCTCGGGGCGGAGCACGTTGCATGCCCCGATCGCGAGCGGAAGCACGAACGAGGAGACGAGCGCACCGCTTGCGACGCCGCCCGAGTCGAACGCGATGCCCGTGAACATCGGCGGCGTGAAAAAGGTGAGAAGGAGCGCGACAGCGTATCCCGGGGCCAAGATGTACATGATGTTGATGTCAAGCAAGATGCGCAGCATGGCGAGGCCCAAGGAGATGCTCACGCCGATGCAGAGCCCCTTTTTCATGGCAGTCGCACGGATGGCCCCCGCAGATTGCCGTTCAACCTGCTTGTTGAGCACATGCACGGCGGGTTCTGCCGCAACGATGAAGTAGCCGAGGAGCATGCCGACGGGGATAAGCAGCCATCCGCCCCACCGCGAGGCGAGCGTCGTCCCGATCTCCGTGCCGACGGGCATGAATCCGACGTTTGCGCCCGTCAAAAAGACCACGAGCCCGAGGAAGGTATACAAAAATCCCACAAAGATACGAATGAGCCTCCTCCCGTGCATCGAGCGCGTGATGAGCTGGAATAAGAGGAAAAATACGATGATGGGTGCGATGGCGATGCCGACTTCCCCGCTGTATTCCATAAATCCGTGGAGATAGGCCGAGGCGGCGCCCCGCGTGTTGTCCACGGTGACGGGCGGGGTGACGGTGTACGGGACATCGTGGATCTTGAACACGATGGCGAGAATGAGGACCGCGATGATGGGTCCCACGCTCGACAGGGCAACGAGGCCGAAGGAGTCGCTCTCGCCGTCCTTCCGAATGGAAGAGACGCCCACGCCGAGCGAGATGATGAACGGCACCGTCATGGGACCCGTCGTGACGCCGCCCGCGTCAAAGGAGACCGCCCAAAATTCGGGCGAGACAAAGGCGCTCAAAACAAAGGCGGCAATGTAGAAAAAGAGCAACAAAAAGGAGAGACGGATGCGGAACACGATCCGAAGCATGGCGATGAGGAGGAACACGCCCACCCCCACCGCGACGGTGAGAATGAGGAGATAATTCCCGAGCGGCGTCTTTTGCGCAAGAGACGGCACCTGCCCCGCGAGGATTTGGAGGTCTGGTTCTGCGACCGTCACGATGATGCCGATGACAAAGGACAGAAGTGCGATGAGCCAGATCTTTTTCGACTTCGTCATGGCGGTACCGATGTTCTCGCCGATGACGAGCATGGACATGTCGGCGCCGAGCGTGAACATCCCCATGCCGACGATGAGCAGTACGACCCCCGAGAGAAACAGCACAAAAGTCCCCGCGTCGAGCGGGGCGATCGTGACGGAAAGTATCATGATGATGAGTGCGATGGGCAAAACAGACGTGAGCGATTCCACGATCTTATCCCGCAGCGCTTTGCTCCTCATGGCGGCCCTCCTATCGGGGTTTTATCCTTTGAAGTACTTCTTTTCGATGAGAGAGATCTTGTCGATCCTGCGTTGATGTTTTTCGAGATGGGAAAATTCCGTCGTCAAAAAGGTCTTGACGATGTCAAGTGCGAGATTGACGCCGACGATCCCGCCGCCGAGAGCGAGTACGTTTGCGTCGTTATGCTCCCGTGTGAGCCGTGCGCAGGTCGCATCCGTGCAGAGCGCACAGCGGATGCCGGGGACCTTGTTGGCCGCGATCGAGATGCCGATGCCCGTCGTGCAGATGAAGATCCCCCTGTCGCATTCCCCGCGTGCGACCGCCTCGGCGCCGCGGAGCGCAAAGTCGGGATAGTCGCAGGAATCATGCGCGGTCGTGCCGAAGTCGGCGACTTCGTAATTGTTTTCGTTGAGATAGCGAACGACGGCGTTTTTGAGGTCCAGCCCGCCGTGATCGCAGGCAACTGCTATTTTCATGTTAACCTCCGGTTTGGATTTGAATGATGTTTTCGCCCCGCGAGATTCTTCGGAATTGCTTCCGTACTCTCTATGAGCCTCGTGGCTCAGAATGACGCGGGGCGGCAATGCGGTGACCCACCCCCTACCCGTTGCGACGGCAGGGCCCGCTCATTCTGAGGGGGTGAAACCCCCGCCCCGCCCGCACGTTCTTTATGGCGTCAAAGGGCGGCACGAGCGCCCTTAGGCGCGAAGTTAGAATCCCATTAGACCGGCGGAGTAGCTGCGTGCGGCGTCATGCTGAGCCTGTGAACAAGAACGGAGTCTACGAGAGTAAGTCCGAAGCATCTCGCCGCACATTAGTCCGCGATTATCCCGCGAGATTCTTCGGGTCAAGTCATCGGACTTCGTAGAGCACCCGCCGCTCAGAATGACGCGGGGCCGCAATGCGGTGACCCACCCCCTTGATCCCCCTCCCGCGGAGGGGGCATTCTTCGCCGCAATTTTCAACCCATGCACCAAGTTTTAATGATGAGCGGAATGACTTCACGGATGGCGCGGAGGGTCATGCGGTAGACGTCGATGCTCTGTCCGTAGGGGTCGGGAATCTCCTTGCCCGCGATGGCATAAAAGCTCGTCGCGTTCTTGCAGTTGAGCTTTTGGGTCTGCGCCTCCGTCATCGTGATGACGACATAGGCCTCGCGGAGCATCTTTTCGGTCAGTTGGCGGGGCTTGAAGGTCTTGTTGACGGGGATCCCCGCCTCGGCAAGCGCCTGTGCGCTGTTGGGGCTGAGCGTATTGCCCTTTTCGGCATGAATGCCCGCAGAAGCGACGACATAGCCCGAGATCTTCTTTTTCCGAAGCTCCTTGCGCAGTGCGGCCTCCGCCATCGGGGAGCGGCAAGTGTTCCCCGTGCAGACGAAGAGTATTTTCTTTTTGGGTTCAGTTTTCTTCTGTTCCATGTTCTACCCCGAATGCGCGGTGCATTCTGTTGCGCACGCCCGCCATCACGCCGCCCGTCTCTTGGGGCTCGATCCCGATGAGGAGCGTCGCCGTCTTTTCCCCCTTGCGGAGAAGGTCGTAGAGGCGGCGGGCCATGACTTCCCCCGTCCCCCCGAGGTCCAGCGCCATGCGGCCGCCGAGGCGGGAAACCTGTTCGCTCGCGCAGAGGAAACAGGGCGTTTCCCCTTTTCTTTCCGCCGCCTCATAGAGCGAGATCGCCGCATCGAGCGCATCTGCGCCGAAAAAGGCCGTCTTGCAGCGGGGCGAATAGTGCTTATATGCCATGCCGGGGCTCTTGGGTCTCTCCCCCTTCTGCGCCCGATAGATGCCGCAGTCCCCCGCGACGGAGGAGATCATCTCCCGCGTCACGAGACCCTCCCGCAGGATCTGTGGAATTTCCCCCGTGCAGTCGAGGACGGTGCTCTCGATGCCGCCCGTGCAGGCGCCGCCGTCGAGGATGAGCGGGATCTTGCCGTTGAAATCCTCATAGACATGCCTTGCCGTGACGGGCGAGACGTGCTTGGAGAGATTGGCGCTCGGCGCGGCGATGGGAAGGTCGACGGCCCGCAAAAATTCCTGTGCGGTCGGCGAGGATGGCACGCGGATGGCGAGGGTGTTGAGCCCGCAGGAGACGTACTTTGAGACCTTCCCCGTCGACGGGTAGACCATTGTGAGCGGCCCCGGCAAAAATGCCTTCCGCAGCGCCGCCGCATAGGGCGGTTCACCGTCGATGAGGGGAGAAATGTCGTACTCACTGTGCACATGCACGATGAGAGGATTGTCCTGCGGCCTTCCTTTGAGTTCGAAAATTCTGAGAACGGCCGCATCCGAAAAGGCGTTTGCGCCGAGGCCGTACACCGTTTCGGTGTGGAAGGCGACGACGTCCCCCTCTTCGATATATTGTTTTGCAAGGTCGAGCCATCCGCGCGAACGGCTCAATATCCGTGTCTCCATTTTATTCGTCCATGGGGATGCCGCTGTCGCCCCCGAAGGCCTCTTCCGCGGTGGGATTCTCCCCGAAATCGGGCTTCTTGCGGTACTCTGGCGCATCGGTGGGCTCACCCTGCGCCTCGACGTCGATGCACTTGGTCTGTTCGCCGAGGAATCGGAGCTGGATGCGGCCCGTTTCGCCGTTTCTGTGCTTGGCGATGACGAGTTCCGCCGCCCCCTTGACGATGTTTCCCTTGGCAAGCTCTTCGGGCGTGGCGGCAACGTCGGGTCGGTTGATGAACATAACGATGTCGGCGTCCTGCTCGATGGCGCCCGATTCGCGCAGGTCGGAGAGCTGGGCTTCCTTGGTCTGAATGCGGCGCAGCTGCGAGAGAGCGATGACGGGCACGTTGAGTTCCTTGGCCATGATTTTGAGGTCGCGCGTGATGGATGCGATCTCCTGCTGTCTGTTCTCGGGGCTGGACTTGCCCTTCTCTTCCCCGCCCATGAGCTGGATATAGTCGATCATGACGAGATCGATGCCCCCCTCCGACGTGGCGAGGCGGCGGCACTTGGAGAGGATCTCTGCGGGCGTCACGCGGGAACTGTCGTCGATGAAGAGCTTGCTCTTTCTCAGTTGATCCCCCGCACGCATGAGATTTTTCCAATCCTTTCCGTTGAGTTTGCCCGAGAGGGCGTTCGACATGCTCACGCCCGCATAGGCGCAGAGAAGCCTCTGCACGATCTGCACGCGGGGCATTTCGAGGGAGAACACGGCGGCGACCTTGCCCTTTCTGAGGCAGGTATTCTCGACGATGTTCATCGCG
Organism: uncultured Clostridia bacterium; assembly: GCA_947629605.1. Taxonomy (GTDB): domain Bacteria; phylum Bacillota; class Clostridia; order Christensenellales; family Borkfalkiaceae; genus Gallimonas. The sequence continues at coordinate 6,348 of CANREK010000060.1, forward strand.
AGCGACGTCTTGCCCATGCCCGGGCGGGCGGCGATGACGATGAGGTCGGACTTTTGCAGTCCGTTCGTGATCCTGTCGAGGTGGCGGAATCCCGTCTCCAACCCGCGGCAGGAGGAGGGATCGCTCTGAATGGCCTCGAATTTGGAGATGACCTCTTCGATGACGTCGCCGTTCGCGAGGCCTTCGAGATTGCCCGAATCCTCCCGCTTGGAAATGTCATAGACGAGCTTTTCGGCATAGCCGATGGCGTCGCGCTCCTCGGGGCTCTGCGCACTGTTCTCGATGATGTCTCTTGCGGCGCGGATGAGGAAGCGGTTGACGGAATCCCGCCGCACGATCTCTAAGTATTGCTTATAGTTCGCGGCCGAGGGAACGAGGGCGGAGAGCTCCGTGATGGTCTGGATGCCGCCCGCGCGTTCGAGTTTCCCCTCTCTGTCGAGTTCGTCGGTGAGCGTGACGATATCCACCGTCTTGTGCCCCGCATAGATGGTTTTCATCGCGGAAAGCACTAAGCGGTGCCCTTCGTCATAGAGATCTTCCTCTCTGACGCGCTCCAAGAGGTCCGATTGAATGCTCTCGTCGAGGAGCACGCAGCCGAGGAGCGCCCGTTCCGCATCCAAATTGTGCGGCATTTGATTTTCAGCCATAGTATTACCTCTGTTGATATCTGTGATCGAATGGAAGCGCTTATTCCAATGCCTCGAACTGCTCCAAGGCGGACTTGAATTCGTCCATGGCGGCGGAGAAGGTCTCCTCTTTCGTCAGGTCCGCGCCCGCGATTTTGAGCAGGGACACGGGGTCCGTGGAGCACCCGCCCGAGAGGAACTGTTTGTACTTTTTGACTTCGGCCTCCCCCTCTTTTAAGATCTTATTGGCGATACAGATGGCGGCGGTGATGCCCGTCGCATACTTGTAGACATAGAAGGAGCGGTAGAAGTGCGGAATGCGCGCCCATTCGATGGCGATGTTGTCGTCGTGCA
>CANREK010000061.1 GCA_947629605.1 uncultured Clostridia bacterium
TGCTATAAGAATTTTGCGCTAAGAGTTATCAACTCTTAGCAGAGTGCAAAATTCTTCCCCAAAGGGGGTAGGCCTTTGCCCCCTCCTGAGGAGGGGGATCAAGGGGGTGGGCAACACGTTCCCACTTACTGCGCGTGGCAGGGTCTCCCTGCCTAAGCGCACCCTATTTGGTACCCTACGGGAACCTTAATGTCCTTGCATATAACGCTTCCGAGACCAACCCGATTGATGAACAAAGCACTTTCGCTCGAACAGTTTCTTTTCGCAGCCGCGCGAGATCCTTCGACTACGCTCAGGATGACGCGCGGGTCGGCTTCCGTTTTGCCGCGCGGCAAGCAAAGAAATGTTCGAAACTATTTACTGCTTAAATTCCGTGTCGCCGTCGGTGCTGCCGTCGGGGTTCTGCCCTGCGCTTTGGGCCTGTTGATAGAGCTTGGTGACGACGGGCGTGATCTTCTTTTGAAGTTCGTCGGCGGCCGCGTTATATGCCGCTTCATCGTCGCTTTCGAGTGCCTTCTTGGCCTCATCCGCGGCATCTTGGAGTGTCTTTTTGTCGTCGTCGGAGAGCTTGTCGCCCGCGTCGCGCAGGGTCTGCTCCACCGAGAAGATGAGCCCATCGAGCTTATTCTTGGCATCGACCTTCTGCTTTCTCTTCTTGTCCTCTTCGGCGAACTGCTCGGCATCCTTCACCGCCTTGTTGATCTCATCCTCGGAGAGATTCGTCGAGGAAGTGATCGTAATGTCGGTGGATTTGCCCGTGCCGAGGTCCTTGGCCTCGACGTGCACGATGCCGTTGTGGTCGACGTCGAAGGTGACTTCGATCTGCGGAATGCCGCGGGGCGCGGGCGCGATGCCCGTGAGGGTGAATCTGCCCATCGTCTTGTTGTCGCGGCAGAATTCACGCTCGCCTTGGAGCACATGGATCTCGACCGTCGTCTGATTGTCCGCCGCCGTGGAGAACACCTGCGACTTTTTGACGGGAATGGTCGTGTTTCTGTCGATGAGCCTCGTAAAGACGCCGCCGAGGGTCTCGATGCCGAGGGACAGGGGCATGACGTCGAGAAGGAGCACGTCCTTGACTTCACCCGAGAGCACGCCGCCCTGAATGGCCGCGCCGATCGCGACGCATTCGTCGGGGTTGATGCCCTTGAAGGGCTCCTTGCCCGTGATCTCCTTGACCTTGGCCACGACTGCGGGCACACGAGTGGAGCCGCCGACGAGGATGACCTTGTCGATGTCGCTGTACGAGAGGCCGGCGTCCTTCATCGCAAGGCGCATGGGTTCCACGGTCTTGTCGACGAGTTCCTGAATGAGCGCTTCGAACTTTTGACGGGTGATATCCATTTCGAGGTGGGCGGGGCCCGCATCGGTCATGGAGATGAAGGGCAGCGACACGGAGGTCGAGGTCATGCCCGAGAGTTCGATCTTGGCCTTTTCCGCCGCCTCTTTGAGACGCTGCATTGCCATTTTATCCTGCGAGAGGTCGACGCCGTGGGACTTTTTGAATTCTTCCACCATGTAGTCCATGAGGCGCTTGTCGAAGTCGTCGCCGCCGAGCATGTTGTTGCCGTTGGTCGCGAGGACTTCAAAGACGCCGTCGCCGATTTCGAGGATGGAGACATCGAAGGTGCCGCCGCCGAGGTCGTAGATCATGACCTTGCTGTTCTCCTTCTCCTTGTCGAGACCGTAGGAGAGAGCCGCCGCGGTGGGCTCGTTGATGATGCGGAGCACGTTGAGGCCTGCGATCTTCCCCGCATCCTTGGTCGCCTGACGCTGGGCGTCGGTGAAGTAGGCGGGGCAGGTGATGACGGCGTCCGTGACCTTTCCGCCGAGATAGGCTTCCGCATCCGTTTTGAGCTTGGAGAGGATCATGGCGGAGATCTCCTGCGGGGAGTAGGACTTTTCGTCGATCTTTACCTTATAATCGGAGCCCATCTTGCGCTTGATAGAGCTGACCGTCTTGTCGGGATTGGCAACGGCTTGACGCTTTGCGACCTGCCCGACGACGCGGGAGCCGTCCTTTTGGAACGCCACGACGGAGGGGGTCGTTCTCGCACCCTCCGCATTTGCGATGACAACGGGCTCGCCGCCCTCCATCACCGCGACACAGGAATTTGTTGTACCCAAATCGATACCGATAACCTTTGACATATCTATATTCTCCTTTTTTGTTTTTTGTGTTGAATGGGTTGAGGGTGACGGGGCATCATATTGCGCACGACATGTCGTGCGCTCATGCTGAGCGCCCCGCGTCATTCTGAGCCCGTAGGGCTGTACGAAGTCCGATGAGTTGACCCGAAGAATCTCGCGGAGCATCTACGGACCATTCCGATTGCGCCATCCTGAGCGAAGTCGAAGGATCCGCCTTATTCTCGCTGCCCCTTATAGGGGAAGTCCCCCGAAAGGGGAAAGGGGTTCAAACCCCTCAGTCTCGGCTACGCCTCGACAGCTCCCCTGAGAGGGGCGCCAAGGAAATAAGGTGATGGTTCGACGGAGCTCACCATGACGTAATTAGAACGCGTGCCGTAAGGCATTGGCCGCGCCGTTCCCCTCACTTGACGACGACGACCTGCGCGAAACGCAGGACCTTGCCGTTCTGGCTGTACCCTTTGAGGTAGACCTGCTTCACCGTGCCGCTCTCGTCGCCCTCCTCGGGGTCCACAGCCATGATGGCCTCGTGCTTTTCGGCGTCGAAGGGCTGGCCCACGGGATCGATCGTCTCGATCTTTTCCTCTTCGAGGATCTTGTCGAAGGAGGCCTTCACCATCAGGATGCCCTTTCTCGTGGCCTCGTCGTTGCAGACGGCGAGAGCACGTTCGAGATTGTCGGCGATGGGGAAGAGCTTGGACACGACGTCCGCCCGTCCCTCTTGATAGCGCTGTGCGCTCTGAAAGGTCGTGCGCTTGCGGTAATTTTCATACTCCGCGGAGACGAGGTACCACTTGCGCTTGAAGTCCTCGGAGAGCGTCTGCAACTGTTCGAGCTGCTCCTTGATGAGCGCTTCCTCGCTCGGCTGCGCAGTCTGCTCCGCCGCGGTCTCCTCATTTACTGCCGCATCGGGCGCTGCTTGCGTCTCCTCCGTCTTTTTCTCGGGTTTGTCTGTTTTTTTGCTCATATCGCACCTGTTTCTGTTTTTCCCTTTTTATATAAGGCGATTTTGCCCCAATCAAACAGATTTTACAAAAAAACGGCGGAATTTTCCAAAATTTTTTCGGAACGGGTCTTTACAATACCAATAAATTGTAATAAAATAGAGGAAAGATAAGGAAACTGAGGGAACAACATGGAATCGAGAGCATTTGAATTGTACGCAAAGCGCAACAATAAAGTGAGTGTCCGTGCCATCCCGGGGCACTTTGCCACGCAGCATTCCCATGTCAATTACTGCATCGACATGACGCGCGTCAAGACGGAGATGAGCGCCGCAAAGGCCACGGCAAAGCTGTTTGCGGAGAGCTTCTCCAACGTGGCGGTGGATACCATCATCACGCTCGAACGCACCAAGATGGTGGGAGCCTTCCTCGCCGAGGCGCTTGCGGGCGGGTCGGGGATCAACATGAATCAGGAGATCGCGGTCATCTCCCCCGAAGTCACGGCGGATGACAAGCTCATCCTGCGCGACAATATGCTCCCCTATGTGCGGTACCGTCATGTCCTGCTCCTCACGGCAACGGCGACGACGGGCATGACGGCGATGAGCGCCGTCCGCGGCATCCGCTACTACGGCGGGGAAGTCGCGGGGCTCGCCACGGTGTTCGGCGGGAAATTCGAGATCCCCGGGGTGCCCATCGTGCGGATCATCGGCGCGGAGGACCTGCCCGACTATAATTCCTACCGCGCGAGCGATTGCCCGCTCTGCCGCGACGGCAGAAAGGTCGACGCGGTCGTCAATTCCTACGGGTACAGTAAGATGTAAAATACGCAACTTATATGCCGAAAAGGCCCTCACCGAGGGCCTTTTTTTGAATTGAAAATTAAAAATGAAAAATTGCGGTGGAGCGGCGCAATTCTGCTCAACAGCCCAATGGGCTGTGAGCTGCGCCGCGACAGGAGGCGTGGCCTCGCCGACGGGTTGCGGCGGTCCCTGCCGACGCAACAGGATACATAATGTCCCCGCCCCCTACCCCCTCCCATGGAGGGGACAAGCGGCGGGGCTCCGCCCCGCCGCTCATGCTGAGCGAATGCGAAGCATCCCATTAAATCTACGGAGTACAATGTTTCTCCGCCCGTTTGCTGGGATTCTTCGGCTACGCCTCAGAATGAGCAGAGGTGCATTATCCCCCCACCACCGCCTACGGCGGAGCCTCCCCCCAAAGGGGGTAGGCCTTTTGCCCCCTCCCGAGGAGGGGGATCAAGGGGGTGGGCAACGCGTTCCAAATTACTGCGCGGGGCAGGGTCTCCCTGCCTAAGCGCACCCTATTTGGTACCCTACGGGAACCTTAATGTCCTTGCATATAACGCTTCCGAGGCCAAATCGATTGATGAACCAAGCACTTTCGCTCGCGCGGATTTATTTTACGTAGCAAAAGAAATCCGCGCGAAACCCTTATATCGCCTTTTTCCTATAAATAATGACGCGTTGGCCCTCTTTGACGGGGAATTCGATGTCGGGATTGGAGCGTTCCACATCCTCGGGAGACTTTTTGAGCCTCTTGGCAAGCTCCCACAATCCGTCGCCCGCCTTGGGAATGTAGACGCTGATCGCGCTGTCGCTCTCGACAAACTTCTCTCCCTCTTCCGCGCCCGCCACGAGGTGCGCCGTGTACGTCTTTTTGTCTTTGAGAAGGACCTTGACGGTCGCCTCGGCGTCGATCTCTCCCTCCTGCTTCTGCCGGGCGGACATGCCGCAGACCATGACTTCCGCCTCCGCGTCATCCGCATCGACGGCGACGGAGAAGGGCAGACCGATCTCCACGGCGCGGTAGTCCCCTTCGCTCGACTTCACGAGGAGGGTCGCACTCGCCACGCCCTCGGCTCTGAGCCCGTCGCCCTTGACGAGTTCGGCCTCCGACCGTTGCAGCGTGACGGCTTCGAGGGTATCCGAAAAATTGACGCTACCCGAGAGGACAGCCTTGCCGCTCACCCGCTCGGTGACGCGCCGATAGTCCCCGATACCGACGAAGCTCCCGTCAAAGTAGGTAAGCTCGGTCTCACAATCCAGAGAGAAGGCGTCTACGGCGCCGTCGAGGGCAACTTCTTCATAGACGCAACCGTCGGCGGAGAGCGTAAAACGCGCATATATGTTGCATTTTCCATCCTCTTCCTCGGCATGGATGGAGGCGTCGACGACGCTGACTTTGACCTCCGCGCCGCAGCCGATCGAGGCGCTGTCGCAGGGGATCTCCACGCGGAAGGGCACGAGGCGTTCAAAGGATGTGAGGCCGCCCTCCCCCTTCAACGCGAGCACGCCCAAGTTGATCTCCCCCTCCGCTTTGACGAGCCCCGTCTCGCAGACGACGTCGGTGACGGAGACCGTCTCGGAGTGTTGCAGAATGTCGCCGAGGAGCTCCGTCGTGAACTCATCCTCGGCCTCGGCCGCCCCGCCGCAGAGGTGAGCGGAAACCGCCTTCACCGTCTCCCGCTTCATGATGAGGTCGCCGCCCGAGAGGTAGTCAAAGCTCTCCTCGCCGTAGAGGGTGATGTCCGTGCCGAGCAGGGCCGTGAGATACACGCTTGCGCCCTCGCGCCGCACGGAGACGTTTTCGACGGCGACGACGGCCTTTGCCGTGAGGGCGGGATAGACGCTCTCATCCCTCGCTATGGCGGTGAATTCCACCCCTTTTTCGGCGCGGCAGATGTGCTTTTCGGCATCCTCATAGACGATGGAAAAATGCGCCTTGCCGAAGTAGCGCACTTCGCCGTTGCCCGCATCCGCACCCGTGAGCGCGGCATGCGCGTGCGATGTCAAAATGGTCTCCACCTCGCCGCCGAAGCGGCATTCGACCGCCGTCTGCGCGGTGAGCTCCTTGAACTTTCCGAACGTGCGGAAGGTCTGCGTCTGAATTTTCATGATGATCACTCCTTGCCTTGATTTTCTCCCTTCATTCTATGCCCCGAATTTGCGGGTTATGCGCTCGTTTCCCTGTCGGAAAAGGTTTATTTTCGGGAAAAATGGACCATCATTGTCACATGATAAAACAGCAAAGCGATATTACATCGGTCAAAAAGGCCATCTCCGATTACTTTCAAAAACAGGTGGATGTGACGGTCAATCTCGGCAGGAATAAAATCTTGCGCTTCTGCGGGGAACTCTCGGGCGTCTATCCCGCCCTCTTCACCGTCTCCCCCAACGACAAAAATTTTTTGGGCAAGACTTCCTATTCCTACGCCGAGGTGCTGTGCGGAAGCGTAAAAATCAAGCCGATCCCGTAAATTTTTTGGCACTTATGTCACCGTTTCGAAGATTTGTATGGTATGATAGAAGTGCGGCGGGAAAAGGACGGTTTTTTGGATGTCGGTCATTCAACTCTATGGCGCCCTCGCACGCTACGGCGTGGACGTCTTGCTTCTCGCGCTCGGGGTGACGTTTCTCACGTCGCTCCTCAAAAAAACGGTCATGAAGTCGGTCACGAGAAAGGTCTTTGTCTTTCTGCCCTTCGGCCTCGGGATCCTCATCTATGCACTGTACAGCATTCTGTCACGGGGCGGCATGTGTTTTACGTCGGAAGAGATCTTCACGATCGTAAAACGCGGGTTCTCCACGGGGTGTGCGGCCACCCTGTACTATGTGGTCTATGAACAGTTCCTCCGCGGAAAGTTTCATTTAGACCCGCTTCTGCCCCTGCTTGCGTGCGTGCCCGAGGAGAAACGGAGCGAGGCCTCTGAGGCCATTCGCACCGCCTGTGCAGACGCGGAGGGCGACCTCGGCGAATGTATACGGGACGTACTTGCGACCTTTGCCGACCCACCTCTTTCCGAGGAAGAGCTCACGGGTCTTTCGGAGCTCCTCAAAGAGTACATCACATCCATTGCATGACGTTTTCCGCCCCCTGTGGGCGGTTTTTTTTGTTTTTCGAACATTTCTTTGCTTGCCGCGCGGCGAAACGGAAGCCGACCCGCGCGTCATCCTGAGCGTAGTCGAAGGATCTCGCGCGGCGGCGTAAAGAAACTGTTCGAGCGAACGCGCTCTGTTCATCAATCAATTTGGCCTCGGAAGCGTTATATGCAAGGACAATAAGCCGAAGGGGTTCGGCAAATTGAGTGCGCTTAGGCAGGGAGACCCTGCCACGCGCAGGGATTGGGAATGTTTCGAACATTTCTTTGCTTGCCGCGCGGCGAAACGGAAGCCGACCCGCGCGTCATCCTGAGCGTAGTCGAAGGAT
>CANREK010000062.1 GCA_947629605.1 uncultured Clostridia bacterium
CAGAGCTCACCATGACGCAATCGGAATGGTCCGTAATCGCCCCGCGAGATTCTTCGGGTCAAGTCATCGGACTTCGTTGGGCCACCGCCGCTCAGAATGACGCGGGGCTCCCTACCCCCTCCCACGGAGGGGCAAGGATCAGGATGAGCGCAAGGGCTTATTCCCCCATGATCTCGGCTTTCAGGCGCACGAGCTTCTTGGTCAGTTTGGCGCATTCGGCGGGCGAGGCCGCTTTGAGCTCCTCTTCGAGCCGTCTCAGTTCCGTCAATTTGGTCTTCATACCCACAGTATCTCCCGCGGAGGCAGCATTATGCTCTTTTCGTTCGACAACGTCACATTCGGCTTCAACGGCATCCCCGTCATCGAGAATGCGACGTTTGAGCTGCACGAAAAGGAGCGCGTCGGCTTTTTGGGCGGAAACGGCGAGGGCAAGACCACGCTTCTGCGCCTTCTCATGGGCGAACTCGTCCCCGACAGCGGCATTATTTTGAAGAAAAACGGCACCCGTGTCGGCTATTTGGAGCAGTCGGGCGGGTTCGAGAGCGCCTCCACCGTCTATGCCGCCATGGAGGAAGTGTTTGAAGAGGACAAGGAGCTTCTTGCCCGCCTCGACGAGACCGAGCGGGCGATGAGCGTCCCCGATGCCGACCTCCGCATCCTCTCGGCACGGGCGGAGAGCCTGCAAAAGCGCATCGCCGCGCGCGACAGCTACCACTTCCGCGTCAAGATCGAGACGGTGTTGAACGGCATGGGGCTCGGCGAGTTCTACGACCGCAGTATTCCCACGATGAGCGGCGGCGAAAAGACCAAGCTCAAACTCTGCCGCCTTCTCCTCGAAGAGCCCGAGCTCCTCGTGCTCGACGAGCCCACCAACCACCTCGACATCAAGACGCTCTTCTGGCTCGAAGATTACCTCTCCGCCTTCAAAGGCGCCCTCCTCGTCGTCTCCCACGACAGATATTTTCTCGACCGCCTCACCTCCCGCACGTTGGAGCTCGAACGCGGCCGCCTGACTTCTTACAAGGGCAATTATTCGCGCTATAAGGTGCTGAAAGCCGAGCAAATCAAGACGTTGGAGCGGGAATACGAGCGGCAGCAGGAGGAAATCGCAAAGCTCAAAGATTACGTCGACCGCAACCTCGTCCGCGCGACGACGGCCAAGTCCGCCCTCTCCCGCGTCAACAAGTTGGAGCGCATGGAGATCGTGGAAAAGCCCGTACTTCCGCCCCCACCCCCGCATTTTTCGTTCACCTACGACGAGCGGCCGTATGAAAAAGTCATCGACACCGACCCCTTTGACCTCACGGCGGGCGGAAAGGTCCTGCTCAAAGACGTGCGGTTCACCCTCATGCGTGGCAGAAAATGCGCCCTCGTCGGCGACAATGGCACGGGCAAGACGACCCTCCTCAAATTTTTGCTCTCCAAGGACCCCCGTGTCCGCTTCGGCAAGTTCACCCGCGCCGCCTATTATGATCAAGAAAACGCCGATCTCGACCCCGACGACCGCGTGCTCGACGCCTTTTGGGGCAAGTATGCGCTGATGTCGCAGACGGATGCGCGGAAGCTCCTCGCACAGGCGGGGCTCGACGCCGAGGATGTCACAAAGAGGGTCGGGGAACTCTCGGGCGGCCTCAAAGCCAAGCTCGAACTTTCCCTGCTCGAAGCGAGACGGGGGAATCTCCTCATCTTGGATGAACCGACCAACCACCTCGACCTGCCCGCCCGCGAGGCCTTGGAAGAGGCCCTTTGTGCCTTTGACGGCACCGTGCTCTTTGTCTCGCACGACAGGCGGTTCATCGAATCGGTCGCCGACTGCATCTGCTGCCTCGAAAATGGCACGATTTCTTTCTTTGACGGCAATTATGAGAGCTTTTTGACGGCCCGTAAGACGGAAAATGCCCCTACCATGTCCGAGGTCCCCCCTTCCCAAAAATCGGAGAACGGCTATCGAAGCCGCGAGGAACGGGCGCGGGAGGCGCGGCGCAGAGCCCGCACCAAGGAGGTGGAGGCCCGCCTCGAAGCCATTGAAAAAGAGGAAGCGGCGCTCAATGATTCGCTCATTCAAAACGCCGCCGACTATAAAAAAGTGATGGAGATCACGGCACGGCTTGCCGCCCTCCGCACCGAATCCGACGCCCTCTACGCCGAATACGAGACCTTGATTTGAATGTTTTTCCTGTTGCGCCTCCCCACGGAGGCGTTTTTTGTGCCTCGGAAAGCGCACGGCGTACCGCCGTGCGCTCATGCTGAACGCATGTGAAGCATCCCGTTAAACCTACGGAAGCACCTACTCCGCCCGTTTGCTGGGATTCTTCGGTCGCTGCGCTCCCTCAGAATGAGCGAGTCCGCTCATGCTGAACGCATGTGAAGCATCCCAGCAAACCTACGGAGCGCAATGCCGCCGCACACCCATTCAAACAGCGCCCGCGGACTTTCGTCCGCGGGCGCATAGCTTTATAATGTAGTTATTTCTTTTTTGCAGCAGGCCCCGCCTTGATGACTTGGATCCAATTTAATAGTGTCTCTTCATAAAGCACAATTTCTGCATTCTGTTCTTTTGTGTTTGTATTTACATTTTTGAAAATATAGATTTTTGTCTCCTCACATGTAACAATGTAAAAATTTCCATGCGCAAGCGAATCCCGAATATACGTCAAGATATTTGCAGAGGTGGGGTCCTTTTTTTTGACGACACAATATTCTGTTGGCGGGGTAAATTCTTTTGTAAACTCTTTTATGTCTACGTCTCCACATGAAGTAAAATCAGTAAGATTCAAGCTGCTATTCGTCATCGAATTTTTGAGAGGCGTAGTTTGTCCCCAACCATATTCCTCTAACGTTTGCCCTCTGCAGCTTCTACGCCTTTTTTCTTTTTTTACCGTTTTTACCGTCGGGCATTCCAACAGATAGAAACGTACAATATTCCAAAATTCTTTTGAATCCCAATCAATTTCCGATTCTGTTTCAATGAGTTCTTGATATGTCTTTGTCTCTTGCGTGTTCATCTTCATACACTCCTCTTAAAGTAATAATGATGACTGCTAAAAAGTCCTGCGGCAAAAGTTGGATCCGATAATTCCTCGGGAGTATAAACTATACCCGGCACCGTTGAATCACCGTAGTAGTCGTATTCTCCCCACTCATGGGGTTCTACAAATGTGACATTTTCAAGCAAATCACACATGGAAAACGCGCCTCGTCCAATCAAAGTCACGCCTCTCCCGATTGTCACACTTTTTAGTTCACTGCATTCGTCGAACGCCCAATCTCCAATCGAGGTCACACTGTCGGGAATTGTAATCTCTGTCAGTCCATCGCAAAATTCAAATGCCCTTATTCCAATCGATGTCACGCTACTCCCGATTGTCACACTTTTAAGATTACTGCAACTACTGAACTCATAATCTCCGATGGTTCCGCTTTCAATCGTTACGCCTTTAAGCCCGATACAATTCGAGAACGCCCATTTTCCGATCGAGGTCACGCTGTCGGGAATTGTAATCTCTGTAAGTCCGTTGCAATAAGAGAACGCATAATCCCCGATTGATGTCACGCTGTCGGGAATGGTAATCTCTGTAAGTCCGTCGCAACCCGCAAACGCCTTATCTTCGATCGAGGTCACGCTGTCGGGAATTGCAATATCCATTAGTTCACTACAATTTGAAAATGCAGAAGCTCCGATTGTGATTATGCTGTTAGGAATTTCAATACTGGTTAAAAGGCCACCCCGACTTGCGCTAAATGCATAATCTCCGATCGCCGTCACTTTCAGACCGCGGTATGTAGAGGGAATGACGATGTCCGTGTCCCATGCCGTGCCGAGGCCGACAACTGCGGCGGTGTATTCGCCGTTTTCGCCCTTGATTTTTTGGAATTGAAGACCCTCCGTGCCCTCGTCGGCAGTCGTTTCGTCAGCGGTGACTTTGCCCGCATCGAGCACGGTGCCGTCGTCGAGGGTAAGGATGAGGTGGCCGTTTTCATCCACTTCTGCGAACTTGAATCCAAGTCCGTCTTTACCGTCGATCCCGTCACTGCACGCCACAAGGCCGAAGCAGAGACAGAGGGCGGCGAGTACCGTCAGGACAACGAGTATAAGTCTTTTTTTCATCTCCTTATTCCTCCATTTTATCGAAATTATGACAATATTATAACGGATATATGTTAATCGGTCAACAATATTATGCTATTTTATTAACGAAAAATCGATTATAATATTGTCATGGATATTATTGAAAGGATCAAAGAACTTCGGGATGAGCGTGGATGGAGTACCAATCGTCTTGCCTTGGAAGCGGAATTGACGCAATCGACCGTCTCCGCTCTTATCACAAAGACAAATTCACTGCCGAGCCTCGATACGCTGTCTCATCTCTGTGACGCATTCGGCATTACGATGGCACAATTCTTCATGGAGGGGGAGGAGAGCGAGCTCGTCAGTGCGCAGGAGAAGATCCTCTTGGAACAATATCGGAAATTGACCGAGAAAAAGAAAAAAGCGGTGCTTGCACTGCTCGATGATTGAAAATTGAAACGGACCGATTGAGAATGGTCCGTTTTTTGATGGTTGAAATAAGGTGATGGTTCGACTACGCCCTATGGGCTCCGCTCACCATGACGCGATTGGGAATACCCCCCACCACCGCCTACGGCGGAGCCTCCCCCCAAAGGGGGTAGGCCTTAGCGCGGCGGGGCCCCTGCGGGGCGCTCAGAATGAGCGACCGCCGCCCGTGCCCCCGTAGCGCAGCGGAGCAGTCCCCTTCCCCAACAATCCTCCTCAAATCACTTGCCAATTCTGCGAAAACGGCGTATAATACTTCCGAATAAAAAGAGGTGCAAGAACATGAAAAAACCTTATGCGATCATCATCATGGACGGCTACGGGCTCAACCCCGACACAAACGGCAACGCCATCTTCATGGACGGCAGCAAAAACGTCAATTATTACAGAAACAACTACCCCTCCGCAACGCTCGGCGCAAGCGGGCTCTCCGTAGGGCTCCCCGACGGGCAGATGGGCAACTCCGAGGTCGGCCACCTCAACATGGGCGCGGGGCGCATCGTCTATCAGGATCTCACCAAGATCACAAAGTCCATTCGGGACGGCGACTTTTTCGAAAATCCCGCCCTCGTCAAGGCCATGGACAGCGCCAAGCAAAACGGCAAAAAACTGCACCTGTGGGGGCTCCTCTCCGACGGCGGCGTGCATTCCCATATCACCCACCTCTTTGCCCTCCTCGAAATGGCCAAGCGGCGCGGCGTGCCCGAGACGTATGTCCACGGCTTTATGGACGGGCGTGACGTCTCCCCCACTTCGGGCGTCGAATTCGTCAAGGAACTCCTCACATATATGCAAAATTTGGGCTATGGCAAGCTCGCCTCTCTTTCGGGAAGATACTACTCCATGGACCGCGACAACAATTGGGACCGTGAGGAAAAGTCCTATGACATGCTCACCCTCGGCACGGGGCTCCACGCCGAGGACCCCGTCAAGGCGCTTGAAGAGAGCTATGCGGGTGGCGTGACGGATGAGTTCGTGCTCCCCACCAACATCTGCGAAAACGGCAAGCCCGTCGCGCTTGTGGAAGAGGGCGACTCCATCATCTTCTTCAACTTCCGCCCCGACCGCGCGAGAGAAATTACAAGGGCCTTCTCGCAGGAAAATTTTGTCGTTCCCAAGGGCACGGCGTTCGAGAGAAAGACGGGTTTTCTGCACCCCGTGTATGTATGTTTCACCGTCTACGATGCCGAATTCAAGGACGTCGGGATCGCCTTCCCCAAGGAAAAACTCACCAACACATTGGGCGAATATCTCGCCAAGATGGGCAAGAAACAGCTCCGCATCGCCGAGACGGAGAAGTACGCGCATGTGACGTTCTTCTTCAACGGCGGCATCGAGACGCCCAATGAAAACGAAGTCCGCGTTCTCATCAATTCCCCCAAAGTCGCCACCTACGACCTGCAACCCGAGATGTCCGCGCCCGAAGTCACCGAAAAGGCCATCGCCGAACTCTCGACGGGGGAATACGACGCGATGATTTTGAACTTTGCCAACTGCGACATGGTCGGCCACACGGGCGTCATTCCCGCGGCGGTCAAGGCCGTGCATACGGTGGACACATGCGTCAAAAAGGTCGTCGATACCATCCTGTCGATGGGCGGAGCGGTCCTTCTCACCGCCGACCACGGCAATGCCGATAAGATGCTCGACACCGACGGCTCCCCCTTCACCGCCCACACCACCAACCCCGTGCCCGTCGTGTTGATTTCGGAAGAGCTCAAAGGCGTGACGCTGAGACGTGACGGCGTGCTCGCTGACCTCGCCCCCACCCTCTTGGAAGTTATGGGCCTCCCCATTCCCCCCGAAATGTCCGGCAAGAGCTTGATCGTAAAATAACCGAAAATTGCAAAAACCGTCACATATGTGACGGTTTTTTTGAAATTAAAAATGAAAAATTAAAAATGTAAAATTGTGGTGAAAATAAATAGAACGTGCGGCGGGACACAGCCCCGCCGCTCATCCTGAGCGTAGTGAAGGATCCCAGCAAACCTACGGAAGCATGTTACTCCGCGCTCATCCTGAGCGAAGCGAAGGATCCCAGCAAACCTACGGAAGCATGTTACTCCGCGCTCATGCTGAGCGCCAGCGAAGCATCCCAGCAAACCTACGGAAGCATGTTTCTCCGCCCGTTTGCAGGGATTCTTACTTCGCGCCTTTGGGCGCTCGTGCCGCCCTTCGACACCATAAAGAACGTGCGGGCGGGGCAGGATGACGCTATCTGGAACGGTGCCGTAGAAATATGCGGCGAGATGCTTCGGACTTACTCTCGTAGACTGCGTTTGTAGTCCGCGGCTCAGCATGACGCCGCACGCTCCCTCAAAATGAGCAGACTATTCTATAACGCCTTCACTCCCTCTTTTGCTTCTCGCGAAGGCGCATTTGGGTGAAAAAATTCGTCAAAACGGCGGAGCATTCCTCTTCCAGAATGCCGCCCGTCACTTCGACGGTATGGTTGAGAAGGTTGGCCGCGGCAAGTTCTGCCGTCAAACTCCTCCCCTTCTGCTCATAGGCGCCGAAGTAAACCCTGTCGATCCTGCTGTTCAAGATCGCGCCCATGCACATGGGGCAGGGTTCGAGCGTCACATAGATCTCCGCCCCTTCGAGCCGCCACGAGCCGAGCTTTTTGCACGCCCTGTCGATGGCGCGGATCTCGGCATGCGCCGTCGCCATTTGCAGTTTGGTGC
>CANREK010000063.1 GCA_947629605.1 uncultured Clostridia bacterium
TGCCCCCATCCCTTACGCACTGAACTCTGTCATTTGATCTTTCCCTTTTTGTTCCGTAAAATCGCCCCAGATTCGACAAGACGTAAAGAGCACGAAAGCAATTCCGAAGAATCTCGCGGGGCGAATACGGACCATTCTAATCGCGTCATCCTGAGCGGAGCCCGTAGGGCGAAGTCGAAGGATCACCATATTCTTGCTGCCCCTTATAGGGGAAGTCCCCCGAAGGGGGAAAGGGGTTTCAAAACCCCTCAGTCACCTACGGTGACAGCTCCCCTACGAGGGGCGCCAAGGGAATGCGGTGATGGTTCGACTGCGCTCACCATGACGCGATTGTACAATGCCATAGAGTATTGAGGGCGGACCCCCACCCCTACCCTTTCGCGGGCAGGTAGAGCCCTGCCCTTGGTCGCCGTTCGCGCGGGATAATGCGCTCACTCCTGTCGCAACGCGCCAAAGGTTATCAACCTTTGGCAGAATGCGTTGCTCCTCCCCTGACGCAGGGGGCGGGCAAGAGGAAGCTCAGCATGAGCGCCGCACGCACCCCTCCCGTCACTGCGTGACACCCACCCCTCGAGGGGTGGGCAAGACTTGGCGCCCCCTTGAGGGGGAGCTGTCGAGGCGTAGCCGAGACTGAGGGGGTGTCATTCGACTCCGCCCGTTTGCCGGGATCCTTCGCTACGCTCATTTTTTCCCTTTGAATTTTCTCAATTATCATTGTTTTTTCCGAAAACATGTGATATAATACAGCTACACCAAATTTTAAGGAGATATTCATTATGAAAAGATGTGCTATCTGCGGCGAGATCGTCGAGGATGATGTCACCGAATGCCCCGTCTGCCATGCGAAAAAGTTCGTTCCCGTCGAGGAAGAAGGCTTTGCATGCGAACACCATGTCGGCGACGGCAAGGTCGAGGACAAGGAAGTCATGGATGGACTTCACGCCAATTTCCAGGGCGAATGCTGTGAGGTCGGCATGTACCTCGCCATGGCGAGGGTCGCCGAGCGCGAGGGCTATCCCGAGATCGCCGAGGCCTACAAGCGCTATGCCTATGAGGAAGCCGACCATGCCTCCAAATTCGCCGAGCTCTTGGGCGAAGTCGTGACCCCTTCCACCAAGAAGAATCTCGAACTCCGTGCGGCGGCCGAAGCGGGCGCATGCGAGGGCAAGCTCAAACTCGCAAAACGCGCAAAGGAACTCGGCTATGACGCCATTCACGACACCGTGCACGAAATGGCGAAGGATGAAGCCCGCCACGGCGCCGGCTTCAAGGGTCTCTTAAAGAGATACTTCGGCAAATAAGCTCACAAAAGAAACACAAAAGAAAGGGCGGGAACTTGACGTTCCCGCTCTGTTTTTTTATGGAATTCTTGGAAAGGTTTCAGGCCTTGGTCCAAAGCTCTATCTCGCCGTCTGCCTCGTGCCACCAATATGAACTCTCTTTCCACATCTCCGCCGTCGGCGCGGTTTCGGAATAGAAGCATAGCGTCGCATTAAACAGGGCGCCGTTTTCGTCCTTATCATAGTGGTTTTCGCTCCTGTGCTCCTGCCACGCCGCGGGCGTGCCCTTGTAGTAGACCTCTGCGAGCGCTCCGCACTCCCTGAATGCGACGGAGCCGATCGCAACAACACTCTCGGGAATGACGATACTTTTGAGCGAAAGGCAATACGTGAAAGTTTCATCTTTGATCTCGGTCACACCGTCGGGAATGACGATGCTTTCAAGTGCGGTGCAATGATCGAACGCGGCTTGGCCGATCGATTTCAAGCGACTTGTTCCCGCAAATGTCACCTGTTGCAGAGAAGTACAATTCCAGAATGCACGGTTGCCGATCGAAGTCACGCTCTCGGGAATGACAATGCGTTCGAGCGAGGCGCAATCCAAAAATGCGTCGACGCCGATCGAAGTCACGCTCTCGGGGATGACAATGCTTTCAAGTTGGCTGCAACCAAAAAATACACTGTCTCCAATCGTCGTCACGCCGTCGGGGATCGTAACGGAACCCTTGATCCCCAACGGGACAATCATGATCTCGCTCTTGTCTTTGTTGTAGAGGATCCCGTCCTGCGTGTCGTAATTCGGATTCCCTTCCGCAACGGAGAAACTTTCGAGCAATGTACAGCCCAAAAATGCATGTTCGCCGATCGAGGTCACACTGCTCGGGAGAGAGATGGTCTTTAACGCCGAGCAATACTCAAATGCTTCCCACCCGATCGAGGTGACCCCCTCGGGAATGGTGACGCTTTCGAGCGAATCGCACCACAGGAAGGTACCGCCCTCGATCGACGTTACGCCCGCGGGAATGACAACGCGTTTCAGGGCATTGCAAGTGGAGAATGCGTAGCTGCCGATCTTGGTGACACTGTCGGGGATCTCGATGCTTTTGAGTGAAGTACAGCCTTCAAATGCCTCTTGTCCGATCGAAGTGACGCCGTTTGGAATGACGATGTTTTCAAGTTTGCTGCAACCGAAAAACGCATACCACCCAATCGAGGTGACGCTCGCGGGGATCACGCTGTTCTTGCAGCCCACAACCAATGTGTTGTTATGTTTATCGATCAGGCAGTTCTGCTCGCTCCGATAGTTGGGATTGCCCGCCGAAACGTTGATCTCTTCCAGCGCACTGCATTCGTTGAAGGCCCGCTCGCCGACCGTTTCCACACAGTCGGAAATGGTGATGCTGACAAGAGAGGTGCAGTGATAGAAAGCATACCAACCGATAAAAGTCACGCCGCCGACAATGGTGAGGCTTCGGAGCGAACTGCAATCATAAAACGCGTATTCAAAAATTTTATACTCTTTTCCGCTCGGGGAGCACTCGGGAAGGGTCAGATCCGCCGCATTGCCATGATAGGCAAGAAGCCAGGCCTCCTCTTCGTCCTCGTAAAAGACGAATCCCTCCTCTGTTGTGACCTGTCTCGACGTTCCGTCGCCGGAATAGACGTATCTTGCGGCCGAAGCTACCCTTCCGTATGCATCGGAATGCGGTTGGATGGGAAGCGCGGAATTGTTCCTGACCTCGAGCAATTTGTCACATTCATCAAATGCCCAATCCTCGATGGAGGTCAAACTTTCGGGGAGCGTGATGCTCGTGAGCGAGAGACAGCGCCGGAATGCACTATCCCCGATCGAGGTGACGCCGCTCGGGATGTTGACGTTTTCCAGAGAGGTGCATTGGTGGAAGGTGCCGTATTCGATCGAGGTGACGCCCTCGGGGATCGTCACGCTCTTCAACGAAGAACAGTACTCAAACGCCTGTTGTCCGATCGAGGTGACGCTCTCGGGAAGTTCGACGCTTTTGAGGGACTTGCAGTACGCAAACGCACTTTGATCGATCGCTTCGAGCTGACTGCCCGCTTCAAAGTCCACACTCGTGAGGGAACTGCAAAATTGGAAGGCCCCGGGCCAAATTTTTTTGACGCTTCGGGGGATGACGAGGTCGGTCACGGGCTCGCCGCCGACAAACAGGGTGCCGAACAACGGGTCGGTATACTGCTGGAGCCCGCCGAATAATGCCGATCCGCTCTCGATATTGCACCATGTTTCGAGGTCGGGAACGTAGATCGACGTCACGGATTCCCCGAATGCATAATTGCCGAGTTTGGCGAGGCCCTTCCCCACAGTGATGCTGTCGAGCGCTTCGCAGTCCGAAAACGCCACAGCTCCGATCTCGGTCACGCTGTCGGGAATGACGACGCTTTTGAGGGAAGAGCATCCGAAAAAGGCCATTTGTCCGATTGTTATCACATGCTCGGGAATGGTGATGCTTTCGAGCGATTTGCATCCCTGAAAGGTATACCACCCTATCTCAGTCACGGCGGCGGGGAGATTTATGGTTTTGAGAGAACTGCACCCTGCAAATGCGGATTCGCCGATCTCGGTCACGCTCTCGGGGATGACAATGCTTTCGAGCGAACTGCACCCTTCAAACGCATTGCCGCCGATCGAAGTCACGCCCTCGGGGATGACGACACTTTCGAGCGAACTGCAATCGCGAAATGCACCCCATGGGACCCCGCTCATGCTGTCGGGAAGGGTGATTTTTTTGAGGGATGTGTGGCCTTTGAACACGGAACCGTCGATCTCGCGGATCCCGCGCACCGGCGCACCCATGTAGGTCGACGGGATCACGATCTCACTGTGATCGCACTCGTCGGCGAGGCGGATGACTTGATACTCAAGGCCGTTATCGTGGTAATATTCATATTTTACATGAAGCGCGGGTACCCAGATCCGATCCACACTCTGATAGTCGCAACGGCTGCAAGTGTAGTAATCGACGGTGCCGCTCTCCGAGCAAGTCGGCTCGACGCCCTTGTGGAACTGCAAGTCGTGCCCGCCCAGAGAGGTGCCCTCCTTTTTGCGGGTATCCGTGGCGCCGCAGGAGCACTTGCCCGTCTCGGTGCCATCCTTTGTGCAGGTCCCGTCGTTGTTGTAGACATAATCGGTGAAATTGTGGACATGGGTCTCATCTTTGCCTCCGCTGTCGCACCCTGCGAGGGCGAAACAGAGGCCGAGGGCGGCCATGAGCGTCAAGAGGATGGTCAAAACTTTGCGCTTCATCTTTTTCTCCTTATCGTTTCAAATCGTGCACTTGCCGACGGGGAAATCATCAAATCTTTCGGCCGTGGCCGGTGCGGCACTGTCAATATTATAGCCCCCCCCCCCCATTCGTCAAGCGCTTTGCAATTTTTTTGCCGCACGGCATCAAGCGTGCGCGGCCGCATCCCGACCCGCGGCGGAAAAATCAACGGAAAACCAAAAAAATCCCGCCTATGGCGGGAAATCGATGGTTTTTTTAGAATGGAATTCACCCCAAGATGACGACGGAGAGGGCGCAGAAAATGATGAGCGAGACGGCGTCGACGATGGTCGTGATGAAGGGGGAAGCGACGGCGGCGGGGTCGAGCTTGATAGCCTTGACCGCAAGGGGCAAAAGGCAACCGACGAGCTTTGCGATGACGATGGTCGCGAACATCGCGAGCGAGACGACCGCACTGAGCAGGACCGTGTAGCTCTCGTAGCCGAACAGAAGTCTGTCGATGAGCTGCAATTTGCAGAAGCATGCGACGGAGAGAGTCGCGGCGAGGAAGATAGAAACTCTCAGCTCCTTCCATACCACCTTTCCCGTGTCTTTGAGGGAGAGATCGCCGAGGGCGAGGGAGCGGATGACGGTGACGGAGGCCTGCGAGCCCGAATTCCCGCCCGTATCCATCAGCATGGGCACACAGGCGAAGAGCACGGGACTGATGGAATTGAGCTGTCCCTCAAAGGTATTGATGATGAGCCCCGTAAACGTTGCGCTCACCATGAGGATGAGCAGCCACGGCACGCGGGCCTTGAATACGGAGAAGACGCTCGTTTTAAGATACGGTTTCTGGGCGGGCAAGATAGCCGCCATCTTCTCGATATCCTCGGTGTTCTCCGCCTCGATGACGTCCATTGCGTCATCGACGGTGACGATACCGACGAGCCGCCGTTCATCATCCACGACGGGGATGGCGAGGAAGCCGTAGTCGGAGATCTTGCGGGCGACCTCTTCCTTGTCATCCACGGTGTTGACGTAGATGACGTTGTCCTCCATGATGTCGCCGATGAGTGCGTCTGTCCTGGCGAGCATGAGTTCCTTGGCGGTGACGAGGCCGATGAGCTTGTTGGAGGTATCCGTCACATAGCAGGTGTAGATGGTCTCCTTGTCGATCGCCGTCTCTCGGATGCGGTCAAAGGCCTTCTCCACCGTCATGTCGGGAAGGAAGCGCACATACTCGATGGTCATGATCGAGCCCGCGCTGTCCTTGGGGTATTTGAGAAGTTCGTTGATGTAGGTGCGCGTCTCGGCGTCGCTCTGGGCGAGAAGGCGCTTGACGACATTGGCGGGCATCTCCTCGATGAGGTCGACGGTATCGTCGAGGAAGAGCTCATCCATGACGGCCTTGACTTCCTTATCGGAGAGCTTTTTGAGCAGTTTTTCCTGCGTGTCGCTGTCGATCTCGACAAACATATCGGCGGCAAGATCCTTGGGCAGGATACGGAAGAGAACGGGCAGGTCCTCCTCCTTGACGTGCTCAAAGACTTCGGCGAGGTCGATCTCGTTCATCGAGGAGAGCAGTGGCTTTAAGACCGCAAAGTTTTTCTCTTCGAGAAGCGCCAGGATCTCGTCCTCTTCGGCGATACGGCGGGCGACGGCTTCTGGCAGGTCCTCGATGATGTCGACCGTGTCGTCGACCGAGACATCCTCCATGACCTCTTCGAGTTCGTCGTCGCGAAGTCCCTCGACGATCGTCTGCTGTACGGGCGGGTCGAGAAGGACAATGACGTCGGCGAGGAAGTCACTTTCGAGCGCACGGGCGAGGGGAATGATGTCATCCCCCGCTTCGGATAAAATTTTTGCCGCCTCTTCGGGGGAGAGTTTCCCCACGAGTTCGGCGGCGGCGTCATAATCGTGTTGTAAGAGCAATTCTTTGAGTTCATCTGTCATGGCTCCACCTCCGTTTTGAAAGTTTGGATGAGAGCGCAGACAACAAGACTGCCTCTATTCTTTGGAACATGCCGAAAAGAACAAAGGCAATGCTTTGTTGTCTACGCAGCTACTTCGTCCTTTCATGGCATTTTTTCTCCTTATATTTTTTGTTTCGCACGATTTCTTTTGCTACGCAAAATAAATGCGTGCGAGGGGTTAGGTTACGTCATTCACTGCTGCTCCGCTGCCACCTACTCCGCCTTTCATTCAGACATTAAGGTTCCCGTAGGGTACCAAATAGGGTCGCCCACGGCGGAAGTCAATTCCGCCTAAGGCAAGGAATTCGGAACGGTTTCGCACGATTTCTTTGCTCGGCCTGCGGCCTTCGTAAAGAAACTGTTCGAGCGAAAGTGCACTATTCATCAATCAATTTGGCCTCGGAAACGTTATATGCATGGACATTAAGCCTGCCGTAGCGTTGCAAATTGGGTGCGCTTAGGCAGGGAGACCCTGCCACGCGCAGTGAGTAGCATGACACCCCCTCACCCGCTACGCGGAAGCTCCCCCTCGAGGGGGAGCCAAGACTTGCCCACCCCTCGAGGGGTGGGTGCCCCGTAGGGGCGGAAGGGGTGTTACGCACGGCGCATGCCGTGCGCTTGCCTCATTTCCTTTCTCTCTATTATACGCAAAGGCGGGGAAAAAGTCAAACGTTTTTCCCGACATCGAGCGGGACAAAGGCGCCCTTTTCGAGGTCGAAGAGCCCCCTGTCCGTCA
>CANREK010000064.1 GCA_947629605.1 uncultured Clostridia bacterium
GTCGATACGGACAAGATCATAGGTCGAAAACGCAAAACGGAGCCTGTTTGTCCACCACTTAAAGCCGTCTGAGGCATGCGCCTTCCAATCGTAGACGGGATTGCCCCACAGCTGTCCCGTCGCAGAGAAGTAATCGGGCGGGACCCCCGCGACCTTTGTGGGCCGCAGGTCGTTGTCGAGCTTGAAGAGTTCGGGATGCGCCCAGACGTCGGCGCTGTCGTAGGCGACGTAGAGCGGAATGTCACCGATGAGCCCGAGCCCCAGCGAACGGCAGGTGCGATGCAGTTCTTCCCACTGTACATGAAAGAGATACTGCACGAACTGCCAAAAGAGATATTCCTCATGATACTGCGTGCGGAGAATTTCGAGCGCGTCGCTCTCATGCCGCATCAAGGGCTCCGCCCAATCGTGAAAAGTCCCCCCGTACACCGTCTTGGCGGTCATGAACAGAGCGTAATCCTCGCATGTCCCCTCCTTGACGAAGGCGCGGAAGGCGTCGTTGTCGAAGGCGTAGCGGGAAAAGGCGAGACGAAGTGTCGCGTAGCGCTCCGCATAGAGGGCGCCGTAGTCCACTTTGACGGAACCGCTGTATCTCTCGCGGAGGTCTCTGAGCTCTTTCCGCGTGAGCAGTCCCATCTTCCCGAGCGCGTCGAGGTCGATAAAATAGGGATTGCCCGAAGTGCAGGAGACAGATTGATAGGGCGAATCGCCGTAGCCCGTCTGCACGAGCGGCAGGACTTGCCAATATTTTACGCCGCTTCTTGCGAGGATGAGCGCAAACTTTTCGGCGTCCTTCAAGTTCCCGATCCCGTAGTTCCCGGGAAGCGAGGAAATGTGGCATAAGACGCCCGCGCTTCTTGTTGTGATATCCATAAGACGTTATTTTTTGAGAAGTTCGGCCATTCTGCGCATGGCCTCTGCTGTATTTTCGTGTGTATTGAATGCCGTGAGGCGGAAGTACCCCTCTCCGTTTTTGCCGAACCCGCAACCGGGCGTGCCGACGACGTTGGCCTGTTCGAGGAGCGTGTCAAAGAAGCTCCAACTGTCCATGCCGTTCGGACACTTCATCCAGATATAGGGGGAATTTTTGCCCCCTGTGTACCAAATTCCGAGGGAATCGAGCACGTCCGCTATGATCTTGGCGTTGGCGCGGTAGTAATCGATGCTCTCCGAGATCTGCCGTTCCCCCTCCTCGGTAAAGACGGCCGCCGCCCCCATCTGCGTGATGTAGGAGGTGCCGTTGAACTTGGTCGACTGCCGTCTCGCCCAAAGGCGGTTCAGGGAAACGCCGTCCCGCGTGAGCTCCTTGGGCACGACCGTGTAGCCGCAGCGCACGCCCGTGAATCCCGCCGTCTTGGAGTAGGAACAAATTTCGATGGCGCATTCCTTCGCCCCCTCCACTTGGTAGATACTGCGGGCGAGGGTGTCGTCGGTGACAAAGTATTCATAGGCGGCGTCGTAGAGAATGATCGCATCCTGCCTTTTGGCGTAGGCCACCCATTCTTTGAGCTGCTCCTTGGTATAGGCGGCGCCCGTCGGATTGTTGGGCGAACAGAGATAGATGATGTCCGCCTTCACCCTATCGTCGGGCATGGGCAGGAAGCCGTTCCCCTCGTTGGCGTCGGCAAAGAGGATCTTTCTCCCCGCCATGATGTTGGTGTCGAGATAGACGGGATAGACAGGGTCGGGCACCAAGACGACGTTCTCGGTCGACAGGATGTCGAGAATGTTGCCGCAGTCGGACTTGGCCCCGTCGGAGATGAAGATGTCCCCCTTTTCGAGCAAAACTCCCTTTTGGGCATAGCTTCCGAGGAGAGAATCGAGGAGAGCGTCATAGCCGTAGCACGTCTGATCGGGCGCGTAGCCCTTGAAGGTCTCCCGCTTTGCCATGTCGTCGACGGCCCTGTGCATGGCCTCGATGACAACGGGCGCGAGCGGGCGGGTGACGTCGCCGATGGAGAGACGGATGATGTCACGGTCGGGATGGGCCTTTTTGTAGGCCGCCGTCTTGGCTCCGACCGTCGCAAAGAGGTAGGAATCCTTTAAGTTCAAAAAATTATGATTGATTTTCATGATGATGTCGTTTCGTGACGCTTTAAGCTGTCAGAGTTCCACTTCGCCCTTGAAGGCAAACGCCGCGGGACCCGTCATGAGCACGGTGTCCCTCACATCGATCGTCAGATCGCCGCCCTTTAAGTGCAGCGTGATGGGCGTCTCCCTGTCGGCAAAGCCGTTGAGAACGGCCGCCACCGCCGCGGCGCAAGCCCCCGTGCCGCAGGCGAGCGTTTCGCCGCTCCCCCGCTCCCAAACGCGCATTTTGAGCTCATTTGCGCCCAAGATCTGCACGAATTCGGTGTTGACCCGCGCGGGAAAGGCGGGATGATGTTCAAAGAGCGGGCCTATCTCTTCCAGATCGATCTCGTCGGGATCGCCGCCGAACACGACGCAGTGGGGATTGCCCATGGAGACGCAGGTCACGCGGTAGGTGTTCTCCCCCACGATGAGGGGATGAGAGATAACGGGGTTTGTAGAAAAGAGTGCGGGGATCTTGTCGGGATCGAGTTCGGGCGCCCCCATATCCACGGTGAACGCCTCGGCAAAGCGGCCGTCCTCGGACTTTTTCTCCACCTTCAACGTTTTGATGCCCGAGAGGGTCTCGACGGTGAGGACATCCTTCTTGATGCCCTTGATGTCATACAAAAATTTGCCGACGCAACGGATGCCGTTGCCGCACATCTTCCCCTCGCTGCCGTCGGCGTTGAACATGCGCATCTTCCCGTCGGCAACATCGCTCTTTAAGACGAGGATGATGCCGTCTCCGCCGACCGAACGGTGCCTGTCGGAGAGCTTTCTCGCAAGCGCGGAGGGATCCCCGATCTCCCCCTCGAAGCAGTCGAAGTAGATATAATCGTTGCCGATGCCGTGCATCTTGTAAAAGGTCTGTTTCATGTTCAAACTACGGTCCGCCGCGGGTGTTCAAAGGGGCAAAATGCCCTCCTCCACGGCGTTTTCATATTATACTATATTATGATAATTTTTGTCAAGCGCTCCGCACCGATTTCTCGGAGCGAATGCAAAATTCAAATCCGCAAAAATTTTGCCGTTTGCCGCAAAAAATGACAAGTTCTCGCAAAATAAAGTCAAATATTTTACAAAAAAGAGATTGACAAACTCAACATATCGTAATAAAATATTAGATATATTACGAGGGAGGTGGAACCATGTATTGCAGGGATTGCGGTCAAAAGCTGTCGCTTCGTTTTCTCGAAAACGAGGGGCTCGTTCCCTATTGCGATAACTGCCAAAAGTTCAAATTCCCCTTCTTTCCCGTAGCCGTATCCATGGCGGTCACAAACCGTCGGGAAAACAAGATCTTGCTTGCAAAACACGTTGGCGACGATGACTATAAACTGTTCGCGGGATACATCAAGAAGGGTGAAAGTGCGGAAAAGACCATTCCGCGTGAGCTCAAAGAGGAAACGCAGCTCAACGCCGTCAAATGGAAGTATCTTGCATCCCGCTACCATGACGCCAAAGAGATCCTGATGCTCGGCTATCTCGTCACCGCAGAGAGCGGCGAGATCGCCCTGAACGAGGAGATCGAAGAGGTCAAGTGGTGCACGCCCGACGAGGCGAAGGAGCTCATCCGCAAGAATTCCACGGCGGAGTATTTTCTCAATCTCGCGCTCGCCGAGCTCGGCAGAAAAAAATAGCCGCGCAGTGCGCGGCCAAGACGTCCGAAGTCATTCGGGCGTTATTTTTTTGCCTTTTCCGCGGGCTCCCCCTCTCTTTGGGCCTTGGCGTCCGCAAGACCCTTGACGTAGGAGTCCGAATTCACCTTGACGATGTTGAGCGCATAGACGATGGCGGGAAGCGCGATGAGCACGGCAAGGATGAAATTTATGAGTAACACAAGGAAGAATGCTGCGAGCACACAGAGGAAAATGACGGCGACCGAGGCAAGATGGCAGAGCAAATTCTTGCCGTTGACGACTTCCTTGAATTGCAGTGTCTTGTTGCCGTACACGATCCACGACGACGTGAGCGCGAGGAAGGCATACGCCACGAGGATGACGACAACGACGAGGAGCGCATAATATTTGATTTGGGCGACAAGCGCGACGACGCCGCCGAGCACCAAGGATTCCACAAAGGGAATGACGGTATTGGCGACGATCCAGCGCTTGAATCCCCGCCTTGCGTTCTTTCTGCGCACGACAAAGCCCGTGGCATAGTTGGCAAGAAGCAGGCCGACATAGCAGCAAAGCACGGCAACGACGAGCTGTGTCTTGACTTCGTTCGTGAATTCCATGACGATGTCGCCGAAACTCGCCGTGAAGTTCTCGGAGGACCCGCCGAGGAGCTCAAAAAACTCCCGCACCGTCGTCTGCACCCAATTTGTGTCGACCATCTGTTTGATGTAGTTGAAAATATTTCCGTCCCAAGTGAGTTTTTCACCTGCATAGACGATAAATTCGGAGATGGAGATCTCCCCTTCCGCCACCGTGTCGGAGACGAGGCCGGAAAGTTCCCCGAACATCGCCGTGGCGCTCCCGACCGCCGAGAGCGCAAACCCGAACAGCGCAAACAGCACAAAGAGATAGATGATCCCCATCGGGACAAAGATATAGATGATGCTTGTGAAAAAGTTTTTCAGCGAAGTCCGTATCATAGGCTTTCCTCAAAAAAAGCGGCGCATTTTTTGAACACGCCGCTTTGCATTTACTCCTCTTCGTCGTCCTCTTCGGGCATCTCGACGTTGTGATAGACATCCTGCACGTCGTCGCTCTCTTCGAGGCGGTCGAGCATCTTTTTGAAGGTTTCGAGCTTGGCGGGGTCGAGCGTGATCTTGTTCTGCGGGATCATCGCGACCTCTGCCTGCAAGAATTCCAGCCCCTTTCCTTCGAGATAGGTGCGGACCCCGGAGAATGCCGAGGGCGAAGTGTAGATCTCATACACATCTTCCTGCGTGATGACGTCGTCGGCGCCCGCTTCGAGCGCGAGGTCCATGATCTCATCCTCGGAGAGCGTCTTTTCCACGACGATGAGACCGCGGTTGTCGAACATGTAGCCCACGCTGCCCGTGGTGCCGAGGGATCCGCCGAACTTGGACATCGTGGAGCGAACCTCGCTGGCCGTGCGGTTGATATTGTCGGTGAGCGTCGTGATGATGACGGCCGAACCGCCGACGCCGTAGCCCTCGTAGGTGAGCTCCTTATATTCCTTGTCGCCGAGTTCCCCCGCCGCTTTCTTGATGGAGCGCTCGATGTTGTCGTTGGGCATGTTCGCCGCCTTCGCCTTGGCGATGATATCGGCGAGCTTGGAGTTGGTGGCGGGGTTGGGATTCCCCTTGGCCGCAACGGCGAGCTCCCTGCCGATCTTGGTAAAGAGCTTCCCTCTCGCGGCGTCTGCCTTGCCCTTTTTCGCCTGTATGTTGTGCCATTTGCTGTGACCTGACATAAACTTATTCTCCTTTTCTCATTTTCTCAATAGATACATTAAAATGGATGCCGAGACGGCGGCGTTGAGACTTTCGACACGGCCGTCCATCGGGATGCCGACGGTGAAATTTGCCGCCGCGCGGGTCTCCTCCGAGAGGCCGTTCCCCTCGTTCCCGATGCAGAGGCAGAATGTTTCGGGCGGTTGAAATGTAAAGATATCTTCACCGTTCATGTCCGCCGCAATTTTTGGAATGTTTTCAAGTTTACACAAAATCTCCGCTCTCGTTCCGCGCATGAGTTTCGCATAGAACACGCCCGACATCGATGAACGCACACACTTGGGCGAATAGGGATCGGCGCAGTCGGCAAGATAAATTTCCCGATATCCCGCCGCTGCCGCCGTTCTGAGAATTGCTCCGACGTTGGCGGGATCGCTGACGCCGTCGAGGAAGAGACAGCGGCCGTTTGGCGCTACCAAGGGAAATTCGGGGATCTTTACCTCGGCTACAATGCCTTGGGGCGTCTTTTCGTCGCAGATCGCCGCAAAGACATCCGCGCCGAGCGTGACGAAAGGAAGCGCAAAAGTTTCCCCCTCGTAGCCCTCGGAAACGGCAAGACGAACGACTTCAAGGCCGCTCTCGATGCACTCGCGGACCATCTTCCGCCCCTCGACGAGAAAGGTCCCCCTCTCCCGTCTCCCCTTTTTTTCTTTGAGGGAGGCGAGCTCCTTGACGATGGGATTTTGTTTTGACTTTATAACAATCATTACAAAAAAGCCTTTCCCAGAAAGGCTTTTGTTTGTTTAGAGAGCTGCTTTTGCCTTGCCGCAGATCTCGGCAAAGGCCGCCGCATCGTTGACGGCAAGATCGGCGAGGATCTTGCGGTTGAGCGTAATGCCCGCTGCTTTGAGCCCATAGATGAGCTTGGAATAGGAGAGCCCGTTGAGCCTTGCCCCCGCGTTGATGCGGGCGATCCAAAGTTTGCGCATGTCGCGCTTTCTCAGTCTCCTTCCGACGTATGCGTATTGCAGGGACTTCATCACCGCCTGACGGGCGATGCGATAGTTCTTGCTCTTGCAACCGAAATAGCCCTTTGCGAGCCTGAAAATCTTTCTGCGTTTTTTGACTGCGTTGACGCCTCTTTTAATTCTCATATCCTGCCTCCCTTAGTCCTTGTAGGGGATCATGCGCTTGACGGTATTTGCCTGCGTCTCGGAGACGAGGGTAGATTGGCGCAGATTTCTCTTTCTCTTTCTGTTCTTGGTCTCTGCTTTGTGGTTCTTTCCGCCGTGAGCTCTGTTCACCTTGCCGGATCCCGTGAGCCAGAAGCGCTTTTTGGAACCGCTGTGCGATTTCTGTTTGGGCATTGCTGTATCCTCCAAATTGCTTTTTTATGATGTAATATTGCCCCTGAGGGCGTACTGCCTATTTTTTGGCGGGCGCGAGGATGAGGATCATGTTCCTCCCCTCCATGTTGAGCGGCTTTTCGATGACGGCGTACTCTTTGAGGCCCTCATAGAAGTTCATGATGACGTCTCTGCCCAAGTTGGCATGCGCCATCTGTCTGCCGCGGAAGCGGATGGTGACTTTGACCTTGTTGCCCTGCTCCAAAAACTTTTGCGCTTGCCTTGCCTTGACGTTGAGATCCCCCACGTCGATGGTCATGGAGAGCTGGACTTCTTTGAGCTCGACAACTTTTTGGTTCCTTCTGTTCTCCTTCTCCTTTTTGGCCTGCTCGAACTTGAACTTGCCGTAGTCCATGATCTTGCAGACGGGCGGGACCG
>CANREK010000065.1 GCA_947629605.1 uncultured Clostridia bacterium
GCGCCAAGCCGCTCTCCTCGCAGGGAAGGGTGTGGGACATTCTCGGGCCCGTCGCCATCGCGGGCCTTGCCGGCATTCTCATCTTGTCCGTGGGCTCGGCGGACTTCGGAGCCCTTCTGCCCGTCGGCGGCGGGGGACTGAGCGGGTCCCTCAAAGCGCTCTCCGTTGCGACGGGGTGGTTCTTTGACGGGGCGGTCCTCTTGATGTTGCTCGGGCGCATCGACTATCAAAGGGGCACGGCGTGGAAGGGCACCCTCTTCTACCTCTTGGGCGGGCTCGGCGTGCTCCTCTTCTGCGCCGTGTTCTATGCCGTATTCGGCGACCTCGCGGGCAACCAATTCTTTGCGATCACCAAGACGTCGAAGTATTTCTCGGGCATCACCGTGCTCGGCAGGATCGATTACGTCTTTCTCTATGCGCTCTCCCTCGTCATGGCGTTCTGGTGCGCCATTCCCCTGCAAGCGGGCATCGACTGCTACTTGCAGCCATTTGGGAGAAAGCATCATTTGGCGACCCTGCTCTCCGTCGGCGTCAACCTCGTATTCCTCATCCTGTTGTACCTTTTGGACAACCGCTTCGGGGAGATCGTGCGCTTTGTCACGGGGCCGATCTTCTGGATCTTCCCCGCCTTCTGCATCCTGCTCCCGCCCCTTACCCTGCTTTTAAGGAGGCCCCATGAACGCCCGTAAATTCATCAAGACCATTCCGATGAAACTCTACCTCATCCTGCTCGCGATCGTCGTCTTTGCCTTTTTCTCCAACGATTTCGGCCTTGTGGATGTGCAAAAGACGGCCATCATCCTCGCCGCGGGCATCGACAAGACGGAGGAAGGCTATGCCCTCACTTCGCAGATCGCCGTGCCCAAGGGGAGCGACAGGACGACGGGCGGCACCTCTTCCGTCGAGATCGAGACGAAGGGCGCGACGGTCTCCGACTGTATCACCATGCTCTACGCCAAGACGGGCTGGGTGCCCAAGCTCGTGTTCTGCAATCTGCTCCTCATGGGGGAAGAGACGGCAAAGGGGGATGTGTTCGGCGGGCTCGACTACTTCCTCAGGAGCGACTACATGTCCGATTCCTGCTTCCTCGCCGTCTGTGAAGGCAAGGCGGGAGAGGTCATCTCCTCGCAGAGCGCCGTCGACGACGCTTCCTCCCTCGCGATCACAAAGCTCTTCTCCGACGCGGCGGTGAAGTCGGGCAAGGTCATGCCGAACACCCTCAAAGACTTCTCCATGGCCTACTACGGCGTGTCGAAGAGCGGGTATCTCCCCTATGTGCGTATGAGCGATCAGGAGGGAGCGCAGGAAGCGGGCGGCAACGAGAGTTCGGGCGGTTCGGGCGGACAGGAAAAGTCGCAAAAAATCTATACGGCCGAAGAGACGGCCATCTTTCAGGAGAGCAAAATGGTGGGTCTGCTCGACGACGAGGA
Organism: uncultured Clostridia bacterium; assembly: GCA_947629605.1. Classification (GTDB taxonomy): domain Bacteria; phylum Bacillota; class Clostridia; order Christensenellales; family Borkfalkiaceae; genus Gallimonas. The sequence continues at coordinate 1,431 of CANREK010000065.1, forward strand.
GACGCTGGCCTTCTCCCTCTTGAAGGGGGAAGTGTTCGCGGGGACCTTCAACGCCGTCGACAAGGGCAAGACCGTCACGCTGACCGTGCTGGAAAACGGCGGCGGGGTCTCTCTCGACACCAAGGAGACGCCGCGGGTGAAACTCGGGCTCGATCTCACCGTGCGCATGTGCTGTAAGGGCATGTCGACCCCCGTCGATGACCTCGCCTCGGATGAAGTTTCGGAGGAAGTTTTGCGCTCCGCTGAGGAAATTTTGAAGGGTTATGTGCGAAAATTGTGGAATACCTGCCAAGACGCGGGGTGCGATCTCTTTGAGCTCAAACGGGAGCTGTACCGCTCTTCCCTCAAAAAATTTGCCGAGCTCAAAGACCTTGTCCCCGCCGCCGTCGAAGCCGACATCGACACAAAAGTCCAATCCAAAAGCTGAGAAAAGTAATTAAAAATTAAAAATGAAAAATTATAAATTGCGGCGGGGGATTTGGGGAATGACACCCCTCCCGCCCCTACGGGGCACCCACCCCTCAGAGGGGTAGGCAAGTCTTGGCTCCCCCTCGAGGGGGAGCTCCCGCACAGCGGGTGAGGGGGTGTTACCACTTGCTTCCGCCCGTTTGCTGGGATTCTTCGCTGCGCTCAGAATGAGCGCGAAGGCACATACTCCGCCCGTTTGCCGGGATTCTTCGCTACGCTCAGAATGAGCGGCGGGGCTCGTGGCACACAAAAAGCGCACGGCGGAGGCCGTGCGCAGTTTTTCATGAGATATCACATGTTTTTGGATCAAAAATTTTTCTCCGTAATGCCGCCGATCTTGGAGATCACGTTCTGTAATTTCTGCGGAAGTTCGTCATCGCAAGCGAGTACGAGAATATATTTCCCCGCGAGGACAATTTTTTCGTCGGCCTGTTCTGCCGCAGCGTACATCTCCCGCGCGTTCCTCTGAAAGCGGAAAAACATCCCCGAAAATTCCTCTTCCAAACAGATAAAATTGCCCCATCTGAGCGGCGAAATATCATCCTCTGTAAGCGACGGCGCGATGCTGAGAAAGAGCTCTTTGCCCTTTTGGGTGTTCCGCACCGGTGCTTCTCTTAGTTCTGTTTTCCCATTGACTTCCACCATACGCAACTCAATTCTGCGTTGCGCAGGGTTGTTGATCTCATAGACGATCTGATTTTCTTCAAAGGCACGATAGAGCGGATCATTATCCGAGCGGGGATAAAGGAATATAAAGAGGACAATGCCTATGACGAGCAATGCACACACGATGCGTGAAACATAAGGCTTGATTTTCTTCATGATTTATTCCCCCTTGATAGTTGATAAATCGAACTCCACGAATATGCAGTAAAGCAATTCACCGAGTGTAAGCTGGTGCGAATCCCGTATTGCGTTTTGCAGGGGACTTTCTTCCTTGTTATAGTCATAGACGGGACGGTCGAACACATATTTGCCGAGCGCATAGCGATATCTGCCTTCCTCTTCGCCAAGCTCTGCAAGGAATGCGTCGGCGTGCTTGGCGTTATCAAATCGGTAATATTCCGTAATGACATGTTCCACAGAGAGGAACGTGTTTCCCGAATAATTGCTATAATCGATTTCGAGCGTCGCCTTGATCTCAAACCCCTCCGCCTCGACGTCGTAGCTGTATTGCGCGCTCTTTTCGAGACCGTCAAACGTCGCAAAAGTCGTATCGCCTGCAAGCGACCGCCCCTGCTTTGTTGCAAAATACGGCCAATTATCCATCATGTACACGGCCCATGCTCGCAGCGCCAAAAAGGGCGTGAGAAGCAGAATAAGGACCAAAAGGAGCGTGAGCAGGATACGGACACGCGATTTTTTCTTTTTCTGTTGCGGCGAAAGGGCGTTCTCTTGGGCATCGCCTTGGGTCACGTCTTGAACATCCTCTCGGACATCGTGTTCATCCATTCATATTACCTCCAAATATTATTTTTTGAAATTATAACATAATTTAACTATACTGTCAACTCATATTTAGAAATTTATAGTTACTTTTTGTAGTAAAATAAGTTCAAGAGGTGCAGTATGGATGTCGTTCATCGGTTGAATGAGTTGCGTTTGGAGCGAAATATGAGTGTCTACCGTTTGGCAGAGCTTTCGGGGATCAACCAATCGACGCTCGCCAATTCCTTTTCGCGGGGAACGGTTCCGTCTGTTGCGAATCTTCAAAGAATATGCGAGACGCTCGGCATCAGTATGGCGCAGTTTTTCACGGAGAACGAGGAACCCGTTCTGTTGGCACCCGATGAGGTCCTTCTCATCAAGAATTATCGGCGTCTGCCGGAGACGATCAAAAAAGCTGTCGGGGAGATCGTGAATACTACCCCGAATCTGTAAAGGAACGGTTCATCCGTTCTTTTTTTTGCGCTCCGTGGCTCAGCATGACGCCGCACGCGAATGCGTCACCCACCCCCTACCCGTTGCGGCGGCATGGGGCGACACAAAAAGCGCACGGCGGAGGCCGTGCGCTCATACGAAACGGGAGCCTATCCCGTCATTGCCGCGCCAAATCGATCAATCGGTCGAGAAAATCGACCATAAAGAGCGGGACATTCAAAATTCCCCCATCCAGAGAGAGATTTTTGAGTGACAGACGCACGGAGAGCGGCGGAGCATACTGTTTTCTGTAATGTTTCAGACTGACCGACGCGACATTCTCCCCAGCTTTGACTTTGACGGGGATGACATCGTTGCCCTTTTGTACGAGAAAATCCACTTCATAGGCATTCTCCGCCCAATAGCAAGGCGGGGCGTCGAACATCCGCTCGATGCTCTGATACACAAAATTTTCCGTAAGTGCACCCTTGAACTCCGTAAACAGCCGATCCCCCTCCGCAAAGACGGTATGGCTGAGGCGGGATTGGCGGCGCAGAAGTCCCACATCTCCGTGATAGAGCTTGAACGCGTCGAGCCCGGTATAGACCGAGAGCGGGAGCGCGGGTTTGGAAATTTTATAGACCTTTTTCACGAGGTCGGCATTGACGAGCCATTGCAGGGAATTTTCATACTCCCGCGCCCGTGCGCCCCCTTTCACGGCAGAATAGAGGAACTTTTTGTTTTCCCGTGCAAGCTGCGACGGGAGAGAATTCCAGATGAGCGTGATCTTCTGCACGTCGTGACGCTGCCAATCGTCCGCCTCGTCGTGGTGCTTGCCGAAGTCCCTCTCATACGAGCCGAGAATGCCGTCAAGGGCGTTGTTGACGAGTGAAATATCCCCATCCGCCGTCCAGCGCAGCACGGGTTCGGGCATTCCTCCCGTCACCATAAACATTTTGAGTCTCTCCGAGAGCGGGTTGAAAAAGGCGTCGGGGATGGCTTCGATGCGGTCGATGCTCTGCAAATACTCATAGAGCGTCGTTTCGCCCCCCGCGAGCAGGAATTCCGAAAAGGACATGGGACCCATATTCAGAAAAGCCACCTTTCCCACGGGGAATCCCTTGGAGAGCGTGAGGCCGAGAAGCGACCCCGCGCAGACGACGTAATACTCGCTCGCGTTCTCGCAGAAATATTTGAGCGCGTTGAGTGCGCTGTTACAGCTTTGGATCTCGTCGAAGATGATGAGCGTTCCCTTGTCGATCCTCTGCCCGCTCGCAAAGGAGAGGTTTTGGAGAATGCGCCTGACATCCTTTGTCGTTTCAAAGAACTGTTTGTACTCCTCGTGTTCGTCAAAGTTGAAATAGGCGACGCTCTCGAACTCCTTGCCGAACTCTTTGAGTGCCCATGTCTTTCCCACCTGCCTCGCCCCGCGCAAGATGAGCGGTTTGCGATACTTTGAAATTTTCCACCGTTTGAGGTCATCCAAGAGAAACCGTTTCATTGTCCTTCTCCCGTCTTTTTCTTTTATTATAGCGGGGAATTTTTGCGTCGTCAACCCCGTTTTCACATATTTTTTTGGAATTATGTGATTTTTTCCACATAACCATGCAAAATTATGTGATTGTGCCCGCGTTACACCGTTGTGCTCATGGCGTACCAAAGGCGCACGGCATGCGCCGCCGCGCTCATGCTGCCCCGCCCGCACGTTCTTTATGGCGTCGAAGGGCGGCACGCGGAGCGTAGCGACGAAGTAACGTATGTGAAGGCCGGCAAGCCTACGGAAGTACATACTCCGCCGCACACACCCCTTCCGTCACTGCGTGACACCCACCCCTCAGAGGGGTGGGCAAGTCTTGGCTCCCCCTTGGGTGGAGCGGCACCCTTCTTGCTCAACAGCCCTGTGGGCTGTGAGCGTGCCGCGACAGGAGCGGTGGCACCCGCGACGGGCTTTGCGGCGGTTCCTGCCGCCCAAAGGGAGCTCCCGCACGGCGGGTGAGGGGGTGTTTCTCCGCCCGTTTGCTGGGATTCTTCCCCTTCGGCTACGCTCAGGGTCAGAATGAGCGGCGGGGCTGTGCCCCGCCGCTGTATTCTATAATCATGTCCCCGCCGCAATTTTTCATTTTTAATTTTGAATTTTTAATTTCTCCCCTATTTTTTCCTTGTTCGTTTACAAAGCGATGAAATTGTGGTATAATATAAAATGACGGAGAATGGCGCAAAGGCCCGCTCCGCACGCATACGATACCAAGTTAGGAGGATCTCTTTCTATGGCACTGACCGAAAACAAAAAAGTTCTCGACTTCGTTCAAAAGAGCGCCGAACTCGCCGAGCCCGACAACATCGTCTGGATCGACGGCAGTGAAGCACAGCTCGCCGCGCTCCGCGAAGAGGCCGTCAAGACGGGCGAGATGATAAAGCTCAATCAAGAAAAGCTCCCCGGGTGCTACTATCACCGCACGGCGGAAAACGACGTCGCCCGCGTGGAGGACCGCACGTTCATCTGTTGCAGAAACAAGGATGACGCCGGTCCCATCAACTATTGGATGGACCCCAAGGAGGCATACGCCCTCTGCGGCGAGATCGCCCGCGGCAAGATGAAGGGCCGCACGATGTACGTCATCCCCTATTCGATGGGCGTCGTCGGTTCCCCCTTCTCCAAGATCGGCATCGAAGTCACCGACTCCATCTATGTCGTTCTCAACATGGCGATCATGACGCGGGTCGGCACCGAGTGCTACGACTATTTGGGAAAGGATGGCGACTTCATCAAGGGCTTCCACTGCAAGTGCGACGTGGATCCCGACAAGCGCTACATCATGCATTTCCCCGAGGATGACACCATCATCTCGGTCAACTCTGCCTATGGCGGAAACGTGCTTCTCGGCAAAAAGTGCTTCGCGCTCCGCATTGCCTCCTATCTCGGCAGAAAGGAGGGCTGGATGGCCGAACACATGCTCATCTTGGGCGTGACCTTCCCCGACGGCAGAAAGAAATATGTCGCCGCCGCCTTCCCCTCCGCCTGCGGCAAGACCAACCTCGCCATGCTCATTCCCCCCAAACACTATCTCGAAAAGGGATACAAGGTGGAGACCGTCGGCGATGACATCGCATGGATCCGCGTCGGCAAGGATGGAAGGCTGTGGGCGGTGAATCCCGAGAACGGCTTCTTCGGCGTCGCCCCCGGGACCAACGAAAAGTCCAACCCCAACGCCCTCGCGGCGACGAGACAGGGGACCATCTTCACCAATGTCGCCATCGACCCCTCGGATAACACCGTCTGGTGGGAAGGGCTCACCAAACAGGCGCCCGCACATCTCATCGATTGGCTCGGTAAGCCTTGGACCCCCGACATGGGCACCAAGGCGGCGCACCCGAATTCCCGTTTCACGGCTCCCGCGACGGGCTGCCCTGCCTCTCCCCCGAGTTCGACTCCAA